>CAYGUK010000027.1:0-40362 GCA_964352985.1 uncultured Legionellales bacterium | reverse complement strand
GACGCGCTGGATTTAGGTTCCAGTGGGGTAACCCGTGAGAGTTCGAGTCTCTCCACTCGTAGTTTTACGCTAGCGTTAGAGAATGAGGAATTAAAGAATGCAAGTTTCAGTTGAAACAAGTGAAGGTTTACAAAGAAAATTAAAAGTTGAAGTCCCTTCAGACCATATCCAAAAAAAAGTCGAAACAAGAATTAAAGAATTACAACCAAAGGTTAAGATTAAAGGATTCCGACCAGGAAAAGTGCCTGCACGTGTAATTAGACAACAATATGGTGAATCTTTAAAGTTCGAAGTCTTAGAAGAAGTGATTCGTGACTCTTTAACTGAAGCATTGAAAAAAGAAGATCTTAATCCCGCTGGCATGCCTGAGATTGAACCAAAAGAATTAAAATCAGGGGAGCCTTTTGAATTTACTGCAACCTTTGAAATTTTTCCTGAATTTGAATTGATTTCACTAGAAGGTATTGAAATTAACAAAATTAATTGTGAAGTTACCTCTAATGATATTCAATTTTCACTTGATCGTTTAGCGAAAGAATATGCAGAGTGGAAAGAAATTGATCGCGAAGCAAAAAATGATGATCAAATTACTATCGATTTTGTTGGTAAGATAGATGATGTAGAATTTGAAGGCGGAAAAGCTGAAAAATTTAAATTAATACTTGGATCCAAATCTATGATTCCCGGCTTCGAAGAATCATTAGTTGGCGTCAAAAAAGATGAAGATAAAGACATCTCCGTGACTTTCCCTGAAAATTATCCTCAGAAAGACTTAGCTGGAAAAAACGCTATTTTTTCTATTCATGTTCATGAAGTTGCTGTCCCAGAATATCCAGAAATTAATGATGAATTTGCTGAAAAATTTGGTATCAAAGAGGGAGGAGTAGATAAGCTCAAAGAAGAAATAGAAAAAAGCATGAATACAGAGCTCCACAAAAAATTAACTTCAGATACTAAAAATACTGTATTTGAAAAATTATTAGAGCTTAACAAAATTGATATACCGAAGTCCTTAGTCACTAATGAAATAAAACATTTGAAAGAAATGGCTGCGAATCAAGCTCGCGATAAAGTCGATCCAAATGATTTACCAGACATCCTCTATGAAGAAGATGCTAAAAAGCGAGTCCATCTTGGATTACTTGTGAGAGAAGCTATTGAAAAATTCGAGATTAAAGTTGATGACAACAAAGTAAAAGAAAAAATAACAGAAATGGCAAGCATGTACAATGAGCCAGAACAAATAATTAATGCATATTATAGTAATAAGAATGTATTGGCTGAAGTTGAATCTATGGTATTGGAAGAACAAGTCGTTGAAAAATTATTAGAAAGTGCACAAGTTAAAGTTGAAACTTCCAACTATAATAAAGTTATGGGGATTAAATCAGATAACGAAGCTGATGATATTGAAACTGCTAACCATGAGGAAGGATGATAATGCATAACAATCGTTTTGAAGATTCACCCATTATAAATACATTGGTGCCAATGGTTATTGAGCAAACAGCCAGAGGCGAACGTTCTTACGATATTTTCTCACGTTTATTAAAAGACAGGATAATATTTTGTGTTGGTCAAATTGAAGATCACATGGCAAATCTTATCGTTGCTCAAATGTTATTTTTAGAGTCAGAAAATCCAGATAAGGATATCGCACTATATATCAATTCACCTGGTGGTGTTGTTACGGCAGGTCTTGCAGTTTATGACACTATGCAAATTATTAAACCTGATGTTAGTACGGTATGTGTAGGCCAAGCTGCAAGTGCTGCAGCATTATTACTCTGTGCTGGTCATCCAGAAAAACGTTTTGCGTTACCACACTCACGTATAATGATCCATCAACCACTTGGCGGCTATCAAGGTCAAGCCTCTGATATTGAGATTCATGCAAAAGAAACCATGTTAGTGAAAGAAAAATTAAATAAAATCATGGCACAACACACAGGTCAACCATTAGATACGATTTATAAAGACACAGATCGTGATAACTTTATGAGTGCTGAAGAAGCTGTTAAATATGGTATTGTAGACGCCGTGATGGATAAAAAACAGGGAAAGAAAGATTAATTTCCATTAACGAGTTATAATTATATGTGAAGGAGAAATTGAGGTTAATGCTTAGGACGAATAATTAATAGGTTAATATTCAATAGATTAGATAAACTGGGAGTAAGCGCATGAGCAACTACCATAACGGTGGTGATGATGATAACGGCAAAGTGTTGTATTGTTCTTTTTGTGGTAAGAGCCAACATGAAGTGCGCAAATTGATTGCTGGGCCTTCAGTCTTTGTATGCGATGAATGTGTAGCACTTTGTAATGATATTATCCGCGAAGAAATTCAAGATAGCCCCGATGAACAAACGAGTTTCAATCTACCAACACCGGTAGAAATTAAAAATTTTCTTGACCAATTTGTGATTGGCCAAAGTAGTGCAAAAAAAGTTTTATCCGTTGCTGTTTATAATCACTATAAACGATTACGCAGAAGTAGCTCTAAAAATGATGATGACATTGAATTAGGTAAAAGTAACATTCTGTTAATTGGTCCCACTGGAAGTGGTAAAACGCTATTAGCAGAAACACTTGCAAGAATATTAAATGTCCCATTCACTATTGCTGACGCGACAACATTAACCGAAGCTGGCTATGTTGGCGAAGATGTTGAAAACATCATTCAAAAATTATTACAAAAATGTGATTGTGATGTTGAAAAAGCGCAAACAGGTATTGTTTATATTGATGAAATAGACAAAATTTCTCGTAAATCAGATAACCCTTCTATTACTAGAGATGTCTCTGGTGAAGGTGTGCAACAAGCGTTATTAAAATTAATTGAAGGGACTGTTGCTTCTGTACCACCACAAGGTGGACGTAAACATCCCCAGCAAGAGTTTTTACAAGTCGATACTTCCAATATTTTATTTATTTGTGGTGGTGCCTTTGCTGGCTTAGATAAAATTATTCGTGAACGATCTGAAAAAAGTGGGATTGGATTTGGCGCAGATATTAGAGCAAAAGATGATCGCAAAAGTATTGGCGAAGTGTTAACTACTGTAGAACCTGAAGATTTAATCAAATATGGATTAATACCCGAGTTCGTTGGAAGATTACCTGTATTAGCAACGCTTGAAGAGTTAGATGAAGCCGCTCTCATTTCAATTTTAAAAGAACCTAGAAATGCCTTAACTAAACAATATGGTAAATTATTTGAAATGGAAGGTGTTGAAGTAGAGTTCCGTGAAGAAGCCTTAAAATCAGTTGCTAAACGTGCCATGGACAGAAAAACTGGCGCGCGTGGATTACGCTCTATTCTAGAGCATGTCTTGCTAGATTTAATGTACGACTTACCTTCTACAGAAGGTGTGAGCAAAGTTGTGATTGATGAAGGTGCTATCACTGGGGATTCAGAACCTTTGTTAATTTTTGAAAACACCGATGATTCTAAAATGGCTCAAGAATAATTTTTTGAATAGCATGATTAAAAAACACCGGTAGTGAAATTCTTTAGAAAATTACTGAGTGCAAAGTTAGTTACAGCAAGAATATTGAGGTATCGTGATGGATGAAAAACTGCCAAAAAATAGTGATGATAATAATTTAATCGAACTGCCATTATTACCTTTAAGAGATGTTGTTATATATCCACATATGGTTATTCCTTTGTTTGTTGGTCGAGATCGCTCTATTCACGCGTTAGATGAAGCAACCAATGTGGATAAACAAATATTTTTGGTCACCCAGAAAAATGCGGCTGAAGATGATCCCAAAGAAGAAGATATTTACCGAATAGGTTGTATCTCAACAGTGTTACAACTTTTAAAATTACCGGATGGTACTGTTAAAGTTTTAGTAGAAGGTGTGAAACGCGCAAAAATTATAGATTTTATTGATCGGAAAAATTATTTTGCTGCGAATATAGAAGAGATTGATGAGTTACCGGTAGATGAGCGTGAAGTTGAAGTTTTAATGCGTTCGGTTACAACACAATTTGAACAATATGTTAAACTTAATAAAAAAATCCCACCTGAAATATTAAGCTCTATTGCGGGCATTGATGATCCCTGTCGTTTAGCTGATACAATTTCAGCGCATATGTCATTAAAACTAGAAGAAAAGCAGGATTTACTTGAGTTAAATAAACTTGAAGAACGTTTAGAACGATTAATGGGTTTAATGGAAGCCGAAATCGATTTACTACAAGTTGAAAAAAGAATACGTGGCCGTGTTAAACGACAAATGGAGAAATCTCAAAGAGAATATTATTTAAACGAACAAATGAAAGCCATCCAAAAAGAGTTGGGTGAGTTAGAAGATGCGCCAAATGAACTTGAAGATATAGAAAACAAAATTAAAAAAGCAGGAATGCCTCAAGAAGCATTTGACAAAGCAATGGCAGAATTAAAAAAATTAAAAATGATGCCTCCCATGTCGGCTGAAGCCACTGTTTCACGTAATTATTTAGACTGCATGATTAATGTTCCTTGGAAAAAGAAAACTAAAATAAATAATGATTTGGTAAAAGCTGAAAAAGTGCTAGATGCAGATCATTATGGTCTAGATAAAGTTAAAGAACGTATAATCGAATATTTGGCTGTTCAGCAACGGGTTAAAAAATTAAAAGGTCCTGTTCTCTGTTTAGTTGGACCACCTGGGGTGGGTAAAACTTCTTTAGGCTTATCCATCGCCAATGCAACCGGACGTAAATTTGTTCGCATGTCTTTAGGTGGTGTTCGTGATGAAGCAGAAATACGAGGGCATCGACGCACTTATATTGGATCTATGCCAGGTAAAATAATTCAACGTTTATCAAAAGTTGGTGTAAGAAATTCATTATTTTTGTTAGATGAAGTGGATAAAATGGCGATGGATTTTCGTGGTGACCCCGCGTCAGCTTTACTTGAAGTTTTAGATCCTGAGCAAAATAATACATTTAATGATCATTATTTAGAAGTAGATTTTGATTTGTCAGATGTGATGTTTGTTTGCACTGCGAATTCATTAAATATGCCCGATGCTTTACTTGATAGAATGGAAGTGATCAGAATTCCTGGTTACACCGAAGATGAAAAAATGAATATTGCTACTCGTCATTTGATAACCAAACAAATTAAATCAAATGGATTAAAAACTAAAGAAATCATCATTACTGAAGGTGCAATCCGAGAAATATTACGTTATTACACTCGTGAAGCAGGTGTTCGTGGATTAGAGCGAGAAATTGCAAAAATTTGTCGTAAAGTTGTGAAAAGTATTTTAATTAAAAAACCAAACTCAGGTGTTCGTATAACACAACGAAATGTTGAAAAATATTTAGGTGTGCGCAAATTCCGTTATGGTATAGCTGAAGAAGAGGATAGAGTAGGTCAAGTTAATGGTTTAGCTTGGACTGAAGTTGGCGGTGAACTTTTAACAATTGAGGCTGCTTGTGTGCCTGGTAAAGGAAAAACGACATTTACAGGGCAACTTGGTGAAGTCATGCAAGAATCAATTGAAGCTGCGATGACTGTTGTTCGATCACGTGCAAAAGTGTTACATGTGACAGATGATTTTTATGAAAAAAATGATATTCATATCCATGTTCCTGAAGGTGCGACACCTAAAGACGGTCCGAGCGCTGGTATTTCGATGTGTACTGCACTAGTTTCTGTGTTGACTAATATTCCCGTTCGCGCTGATGTTGCAATGACGGGTGAAATAACATTACGTGGTGAAGTTTTACCTATTGGTGGACTAAAAGAAAAACTATTGGCCGCACTTAGAGCTAGAATTACAACAGTTATTATACCGCATGAAAATGAACGTGATCTTAAAGAAATGCCTAAGAATATTTTACAAGATTTAACAATTAAGCCTGTAAAATGGATCGATCAAGTATTAGAAATCGCTTTGCATCACTTGCCTAATTCAGGCTCAGAAGTAAAAGCGCCAATACGCTCTAGAAAAACAAAAAGAAAAAATGATAATGATCACGCCAATGCTCATTAAGTTTGGTAGAAAACAACTTGACACTGAGCGCTGACATCGGTATAAAACCCCCTCTGGAATTGGAAGAGAGTAATAATGAACAAAGCGGATATTATAGAAAAAATAGCAGAAGTAGCCGATTGCTCAAAAAATCGTGCAAATGATGTTCTAGATGCTATTTTAAATGGCATTACTAATTCTTTAAAAAATGATGAGCCAGTTGCATTACTTGGGTTTGGCACTTTCAATGTCAAAGAGCGTCCAGCTCGTAAAGGCCGTAATCCACGTACTGGTGAAGAGATCACCATAAAAGCCGCTAAGGTTCCTAGCTTTAAAGCTGGTAAAGCGCTTAAAGAAGCGTTGCAAAAAGAAGAAGCTTAAAATTATTACTGTATAGTTTTTTCTTTCTCGGGTGCTTAGCTCAGTTGGTAGAGCATCGCCCTTACAAGGCGAGGGTCATAGGTTCGAGCCCTATAGCACCCACCATATTAGTTAAATTTTTTTCATACAAAATATTTCATCATAATTTGATCTTATATTTATTATAATAATTCAAATTTAATATGAAAAAATTATCTTCTTAGTAATGCCATATATTGATCATCTCCTTGAAGATGACAACAATTAAATTTATTTGCAATCCATTCCCGAGTCGTTTTATTGCGAATTAAAACATCAGAAATATGTGTTAATGCACCGACTACACTAGAGATCTGCAATTGTGTTAAAAGACCTTTTGGTATGTCTGCTATGTCATCATTAAATAGTTGAATATAAACTAATAACTGCCAGGCTGACATGAGCAGACTACCTGTAGTTGTTACAATTCTAATTTTAGACTCTGGGCGGAGTTGAGATTGGGACATTGCATCAGCAATTAATTCAATTCCGGTGATAGCTTCAGTTAAGATTTTAGTAGCAACATGAAAGGTACCACTTTTAACAAAGAGCTGAATTTTTGTAGGATCTAATGCAGCACACGATTGGATTAAACCAGTGATTTCACCCAACGCACTTGTTATACCCTTAAATATTTTATTCAATGAATTTGAAGCACTATTTGTTATATTATAATAAACCTCTATCGGCTCAAATAGACCATTAAAACAGATAGAGCCAATTGCTGCGAAATTTTGTAAGCTCGATTTTGCGGCCAGCGCACGTAAAGTATGAGCTATTGAAGCTACTATAGTAGCGCCATTAATTGATTTTTGTTCGTCATCACTTAGCATAGTATTAATTCTTATATTTATTATTACTATCATTATATACTTAATTAAAATAATTCAATATCCACAAAAAATGTGTACTTTTCCTATAGATATATTTCAAAGCAATAAATTATATTTGGATTTTTTTATTTCTAAAATTTGTTGAAATAAAAAAACTTAACGTTTTCATAAATTAAGGGGTAGTAAATTTTAAATTATAAGGAATTCAAAGATTTAATTTAACGTACTTTGCCAAAAAGAAAGTTCTTTGATTCGGGAGGATATCATTTGCAATTCACAAGATGATCCTGCAGTTGGATAGCCTGTGCAAAGCGTATCACAGGTTTTTTGACCATTACTATCTCTATCGCTACAACAGAAACTGGCTTGATAAACACTACACGTATCTTCCATTAAATTATGCCATTGTGCTTGTAATTTAATAAATTCAGGTTGCTTAGGTTTTGGTAACGCAGTTGTCATCGCCTTAATAAGAGAATCTAATTTTTTATTAGCAAGTGGAACATCTTTAGCAAGGCATTGTTGAAAATCAACAGTACTTGTCGCATTGATCGCGCACTGGTTTTCACCTAAATCAGCGTAACTTGTTTGAATAGTACTAAATGTCATTAGGATAATAAAAAGAGAGAATATACAAATAGAATTAAATAAATCTTTAAAAGAGAAATTTAAATAACTAAGTGTACTAGTCTTCATGATTTGCTCCTAATGCTATTTTGATTTATCTTACCATGATTTCAATAAAAGGATACGATGTTGAAAAAGATTTGGTGGCTAATCTTAATATTAATCTTGATCATTATTTTAATTACGCTGTCTATAATTGGTTATGCATATTTTGCTACTCGTAACCCAGAAGTGGGTACCCTACAATTACAGGGGTTAGATGGCAAGGTAACAATCACTCGTGATAGATATGGTATCCCTCATATTCATGCTTTTAAATCTGATGATGATGCTTTTTTTGCGTTAGGTTTTGTACAAGCCCAAGATCGATTTTGGCAAATGGATATTCAACGACACATTGCAAGTGGGACGCTAAGTGAATATTTTGGACAACGCTCAGTTGCTAAAGATAAATTTTTAAGAACGTGGGGATTTTATCGAGCAGCAACAAACGCATATAATACTTTATCACCAAAGACGAAAGAAATAATTGCAAGTTATACCAAAGGGGTAAATGCATTTTTAAATACGGGGCATTTACCTGTTCAATATTTAATATTAAGAGTTATTCCTAAGCCATGGACCAATGTTGATAGTATTGCTTGGGCAAAAATGATGTCTTTTGATTTACAAGATTCGTGGAGTCGAAAAATACAAAATTATAATATTATGACAGAATTAGGGTTTGATCAAATCAAGGTATTGTTGCCACCATATCCGAAAAATGCGCCAACTATTTTAACACAATCAGATTTAATCCAAAGTGGGCTTTATCAAAATCCAGATATTCAAGCGTTTAAAAAAATCTTTAATTCAGAACTTAGCAAACAACTCAATGCGCTTTATGAATTAGGTCAAAAAATTAGAGCAACGTTAAATATGCAAATAGTACCCGGTAAAGGTTCGAATAATTGGGTGATTAATGGCCGTTTATCAAAAACTGGAAAACCGTTATTAGCGAATGATCCTCACTTGGGTTTGCAAGTGCCTTCGATCTGGTATTTAGCTGAACTACGCGGTCCTCATCTTCATGTAATAGGCGCTACGTTGCCTGGCATCCCAGCTGTAATTATTGGTCATAATGATCATATCGCATGGGGAGTAACCAATGTTGATCCTGATTCACAGGATTTATATATTGAGCCACCGAATGCAGAAACTACAAAACAAACTGTAATGATTAAAATACGGGGAGAAAAGCCGCTTCCTTTTATTATCGAAAAATCGAAACATGGCCCCATTATTTCAAACGTTGTTCATGTTAAATTACATTTAAAAAATGCTAAACAATATAAAATTGCGCTTAAATGGACAGCCCTAATGAAAAACGACACGAGTGCTGAAGCTTTTATGGAATTAAACTATGCAAAAAACTGGCAAGATTTTACAAAATCTTTATCCCATTTTGTCACGCCAGCACAGAATTTTGTCTATGCTGATGATAAAGGGAATATCGGTTATTATTTAGCGGGTAAAATCCCTATTCGTAGAAATTATTCAGGCGCTTTACCAATCATGCCCTCTCAACATGATGAATGGGCGGGGTTTATTCCATTTGAACGTTTGCCACATGTGTTAAATCCTGAACGAGACTTTATTGCAAGCGCAAATAATAAAACAGTACCATCTGGTTATCCTTATAAAATTACTTTTCGATTTAAAGATCCTTCCTATCGGATCCAACGAATTTATCAATATCTAACTGCTGATAGTAAAACATTTTCTGTTGATAATTTTAAGAAAATGCAATTAGATGTAAAAACATTATATTGGATACAACTAAAACCCTACTTAATGAAAACAAAAGCATTGGATAGTCTAAGTCACAAAGCATTAGTCCTTTTAGAATCTTGGAATGGCGAAATGTCACGTGATTCAATAGCTGCTACAATTTATGCTAGCTGGTATCGACAATTCACGTTCATGCCACTTAATAAATTACATTTTACAAAAGATTGGCGTAAACCGAGATTTATATTGCAACAACTAGCCGAAAATGGTTCTTATTGTCGAGAAACAAATGAAAAAAATTGTGATTCATATTTAAGTCACAGTTTACAAGGCGCGGTTGATTATCTGAAAAATAAATTTGGAAGCAATCTCAGCAAATGGCGCTGGGGTAAAGTTCATCATGCCGAATTTGATGATATTATTTTTAGTCAAACACCAATACTCGATTGGTTGTTTAATCGTTATATCAGTGCACCTGGTGGATATTATACTTTGTTTCCGGGGAGCTACTATATCAATAACTTTGATGAATATCACAGTGCAGGGTTTAGAGAAATTATTAATTTTAACGATCTTAAACAAAGCCAATTTATTATCGCACCTGGTGAATCGGGTGATATATTTAGTTTGCATTACGCAGATTTATTGCAAAAATGGCGTGATGGAAAATATATAACGATTAAATCACCTGAGAATAATAAGGATGTAAAACAGTTAACTTTATTGCCAAAGAGTTAGTATAACTATTCTTTATTTTAGGGCATTCAAATTTGATTTGATGATTTTAATTTGTGAATAATTTCTTTGGTTAACACATATCGCAAATTATCATAAAGTTTTGGGCGTTTATTTTTTAAATCCTCAATTGATTCGCGTGACCAAGTTAACAATTCGACATCAGAGTTTGTTTTGACGTTGGCGATGGGTTTTTCATCAGTCAAAATAGATGTTTCACCTATAATATTCAAATCATTAATTGTTGAGATTAAATTATCTTGTTCAAAAATAGTTAATTCACCAGAAACTAAAACCATTAATTCACAGAGTTCTTGTTTATTGATAATCACTTTTTCCTTTGGGTATTTCATGATTTTTGCTTGTTTATAAAATGTCATAAATTGAAAGGTCGTCATCTTATTAAATAATTTAGTGTATATCGGTTTTAACTGCTCAGGAATGATTATAGGTTGTGTTAAAAGGATCAATCGCATAACTTGCCCAATATTAACGATTAAAGTAATAAGCGTAAAAACGAAGGTTGGTAACATGCCGGGGGAAGTTAAGCCAATAACGATAGTGCCAATAATAAAACACACATCAGCAAAGATAGTGAGTAAACGTAACCACATCATGTCAAACGAGAAATAACTCAACGTTTGGATTAATTCACCAGCGATAAATATAATATCAGCAGTATGCACATCGAAATCCTTTGTGTGAAAATTAACAAAATGAAGATTACTCTAATTTACTAATTAAATACACATTAAGCGAACCATTTTAAATCAGCGTTTATTGTTAATTAGGATTCTTTTGATAGAAGACTCAAAAGCCATTTTTTCATAATTTTACCCTCCTATTTTCAGGGTTTTTTAAATAAAAGGCCTGAAAATAGGGAAAAATAACAGTAAAAGTGCCTAGTACTTAATATTCCCTTAAGTATTAAGTATTATTATGCCCCGCAATTAAATTGAAAAATATCTTGAGTAATTTTTTCATCAACAGCACTAAACATTTTAACTAATACACGTTGGAAAATTCATTATGGCAGTTACTGATCCTGAAAAAGCAAAGAAAATACTTTCAAATTTGACTGATTTTGTAAAGAGATATTCTAAATCTTTTCAAGCGGCGTTAATTAGTCGTGATTTTAAAAACATAATTAATTTAATAACTCAAGAGCAAGATTGGGATAGTCTTATACAATCACTTAGGAAATTAATAGAGAACCCCTATGAAGTAATTGGAGCAGATAAATTTCTTCTTGATTTCAAAAATTTTATAAATGAATTTAAAAACTTTTTTGGTGAAAATTTAACTAAAAAACATTTATTAGCTCAATTAAAATATTTAGACAATGACATATTTTACAAAGGACTTATTGCCCGTTATCACTATTATCTTTCTAGGGAAAAATATTTACGGGAAAATAGTTTTATTAAAAAGGCTGATTTTTATAAAGACGCAAGTGAAATATTTAAGAATAAAATAATCCATTATTCAAAAGAGATTTTTACTAAACATTTAGAACTAAAATTATTAAGAACAGAACAAGAAGGACGGAGGGACAAAAAGTCATATGTTTTTAATGAAAAAGAAGGCGCAGAAAGCGTTTCAACTTTACAAAGTTCTATATGTGATAATATCCAAAATGAAGTAAAACAGCTAAAATTATCTCATCAACATATCGAGCCACGATTTTTTCGAAAATGGTTTGAATCTTTTCTGAGCGCACTTTCAACGCTTAAAGCGCTGATAACTGGCTATCATTATGAGAAGCTCATTAAGAAACCCATTGTCGACCCATATGACCCTAGCCCTGAGGAAAGAGCGGAAGGTGAAACTGTTGCTGACATAATAGCAAGAAGTGAAAAAAATAGTAAACAACGTTTTTTCTATTCTCCACCAAACACAACTACCTGCCGAGATGCGCTTGCTATTGTAAGATTAGATAAAGCGACACTTCAAGCACAACTTGAAGTAGAAGGAAAGCCTTCATCCTCTTTCTTTAGTCGTAGAAGATGATCCAACACACTAAAAAAAAATCATTCATTAACCACACCATGAGGCACATGAGCCGCAGTCACATGACTACTTGCTTTTTCACAATGGCTGGCTTGGTCGTCAAAAAAAATATCTGCGCCAAATGATTTTACAAATTCAGTTTTGGTTAATCCACCTAAAAATAAAGCTTCATCGGTTCTGATATCCCATTCTCTTAACGTTCGAATGGCTCGTTCATGTGCGGGTGCATTTCTGGCTGTTACTAATGCCGTGCGAATTGGACAATTATCTGATGGAAAAGTTTGTTGTAATTGGTGAAGAACTTGCAGAAATTTTTTAAAAGGTCCATGACCCAAAGGTTTTTTCGCACGTTCTTTTTCATTGGTTTGAAAACTATCCAAGCCATTCTCTTGATAAATTCTTTCTGCTTCATCAGAAAAAACAACCGCATCACCATCGAAAGCAATGCGCAATTGTTTCGACTTAGTATTAACCGGTGTTGCTGAAACCATCGTGGCGGCAGCAAATCCTTCTTGTAACGCTAAACTGACATCTTGATGATTACCGGATAAAAATAAATGCGCACCATAAGCATTAATATAACGATAAGGTGAACGACCTCGCGTAAATGCTGCGCGAGTGATGGGTAACTCATGTGCGTTGATACTATTAAAAATTCTGAGTCCCGTATCAGCGCTATTTCTTGACAACAATATTACTTCAACGAGAGCTTGCTGATTATTCGCTTGTTTTAGGCTTAATAATTTTTTTACAATCGGAAAAGCAGGGCCTGGCTCTAGGATTTTATCTTCATGCTCAATTTGATATTTTGCATATTCATCTTCACCTTTATCCCGAAAAACATGGTCACTCTCACTTAAGTCAAATAAAGCGCTTGATGAAATGGTCACAACTAATTGACCGCTAAAATCGATTGTCATAGGTTACCTCGTATCATAATTTTTTAAAACCTTTCCCAATTAGATGTTGATTGCAATTCAAAATTGCCATTGATACCAACCTCTAATCATCGGAAAGTACAAGCCACAGAATATTTTATTATTTTCAATTAAGCGTAATGCTTTTGCATATAAGTTTAATTGAATTTCATATTGTTGATGCTGTGTTTTTAAAAAATCATCAAGTGTTTGTTGATGATTAGGTTTTGCTGTTTTATAGTCAATTATCCAACGGTTATTGTGAACGTCTATAAATGTTCTATCAATAATAAAATGTTGTATTTGATTATTGAGATTGGCACTAATAGGATATTCATTATAGGCTTTTTGATGCTGGCTATCTAAAATCCATTGCCCCTTAGAATCTGACATAATATTATTAATACAATGGGTAATTTGTTCAAGTGCAAATTGTAAATCAGATTCTGCAATACCCATGTAACGTAATTGATGTCGCCAATGAGGATAAAAAACTGATAAATCTTTAGATGACCAAATCGCTAATCCCTCATTGGCAATTTGGCAAATTATTCGGTGAGTTAATGTTCCAATAATGCGAGCAGTTTCATTTTGGTGGGTTTCATCAATCAAGATAATGCTATCGTCTTCTGTTTGGTGATAGTCGAATTCACATTGTTGCTCAATAGGATGTTGCCAAGAATCGGCTAAGCGTCTTAGATTTCCTTGAGATTCATCAGTATCAAAGTCACTAACTTCATTATTTTGAGATTTTTCTTTACACCATTCCTTATCAATTTCCTCATAGATTTGATCCCATAATAAAGCGAGAAGACTTGATTTTTGAGGATTTTGTAAACCATTTTCTTTGACCGAAATATTCATAAATAAGTGTAAAGATTTTTTTGCCCGTGTCGTTGCAACATAAAATAGCCTAGCACTTTCATAGGCTAGTTTTGTTTTTTCTTGGTTTGCAAGATAAGTGTAAATAGCATCATGGTCATCAAATGAAGATTTAATGGGCGCTAAAACTAAATCTGTGTATTCTTGTCGTCGAGTTTCTTGCCATAATAAAAGTTTTTGTTGTTCGTTTGGTGCTTTTCTTTCAAGTTGAGGTAAAAATACATGATCAAATTCTAAACCTTTTGCTTTATGCATCGTCATGATTTGAAGTTGTAATGTGGCATTGACATCAGGTGTCGCAAATAAACGATTAATTGCATTTTCCAATTCGCCAAAATCAGGAATATCACCACCTTCATCTAGTCTATCCAGACATTGAAAAAATACTTGGCAATCTGCCAAATCAGTTTGATGACGGCAGGTCGCAGGACCACCTAATGTTAACCAGGTTGCTCTGATACTATCACTTAAAAATTGGCGTCGGCGATTTTCCATTGCAAGCGCTATAATTGAAATAAATCTTTTTAACCGGATTACACCATTTGAAGAAATTGTTTTAATTTTTTCGATATTAATTAAGCGTTGCCAAATTGTTAAATCTTGTTCATAAGCAGCAATAGCATGAATATCTGCAAGCGTTAAGCCTAACCAAGGTGCACGCAAAATGGCTAACCAGGCTATTCTATCTGCAGGATGGAGTAGGGCGCGGGTTAAGGCTAATAAATCTTGAATGACAATTCGATCGCTTAAATTTTCCATCTCTAGCGCAGAGTAAGAAATGTGATGTTGTTTTAGGAGTGCCATGATTTCACGAGCGTGATTTCGTGCGCGTACTAGTATTGCGATAGTACCATTCGGATCGGTTTTTTGGATGGTTTGGATCTCAGCAATCATCCGTTCACTTATCACAATATTTTCCTGATTGAAAAAAGGATAGTAATTGACATCAAATTTTTTATGTTCGTCATTAAATGCAAATGCAGGAGAGTAACTAACAGCGCCTTGTAAAATATCGTCTTGACTAGGCATAATGGTTTTAAATTTATTATTTACCCAATTGATAATTTTTTGTTGAGAACGAAAATTTACATTTAAATTTAACGGTATCAGTTTAAACGCGCCAATGCCGTAAAGTCTTGCTCTTAAAAATAATCCTACTTCTGCTTCACGAAACCGATAAATTGATTGCATAGGATCGCCTACTAAAAATAAGGTTTTACCTTCTCCTTGCGTCCAACCTGCAATTAATTTTTCTATTAATTGATTATGTGAATTTGATGTATCTTGAAATTCATCAATTAATAAATGTTTAATTTGATAATCAAGCTTTAGCGCTAAATCTGTGGGGACATCTTCTTCACCCAGAGCCAGTAATGCTGCTTGACTCACTTCTATAAAATCAACACTACCTTGTTCTTTGAATTCTAATAATACTTGACCACAAACTATCGGCAATAATTCAATTAATGCTTGTAACACCTTCCATTGCTGTTCAGTATATTCAGCGGGTGGTAATTGTAAAATTTGTTTTAAAGAGTAAAGTAATGTTGAATCTTCTTGCATGCTTTGCAAGATATCTAACATATATTGCTTATTGAGTTGTAATGTGGTTTTTTCTTCTTTTTGTAATGCTTTGCTGCTTGCCGCTGGAAAACCACATGTCTTATTAACTGTTCGCCTAAAATTAAATTCTTTCGTTAATAATAACGTTGCGAGTGCTTGCCAAGCATCTTGATATAGATGGCTTGCGCTCGGAGGTGTTGGATATGAAAGAAGATTAGTGATACATGAATTACTTTTTTCTTTGATTAAATTTTCAGATGCAAAATGAGCAATAGAAAAAAGCTTATTTAAATCATACTTTTTTAATTGGGTACTGGCTTGTTGTAAACTATCATCGATAATTTTTTGTAATGCTTGCTCTAAGTTTTCTTTTAATGTTTCTACTTGTTTTACATCAAGAATATGTGACAGCCATTGATCACGTCTTTGCAACATTTCAATTAGTAAATTCATTATTTTACCATAATGATTATCACAATGACTTAAGAGTATTGCAATTGCATTTTGCCATGGAACATCTTGTTCCAATTGCAACATGACTTTATTTACAGCACGATAATACAGTGGAGTGGGATTATCAATGATTTTGGCATTCGCGCCAAATTGTGACAAAATGGGCATTTGTTTTGTTAAGCTAGCGCAAAGCGAATCAATCGTTAAGATACGTAATCTTGCGGGATTATTTAATAAATCCCATTGTTTTTTCTCGCCATGTGAAAGTGCTGCTCGAGCGAGTTCCCAAGTTCTTTTTGCATGATCTTCAGATGGAATAGGTAACAATGCATTTTGCAGTGATTGAATAATCCGATTTCGCATTTCGTTTGCAGCTTTACGTGTGAAAGTTATTGCAATAATTTCTTCTGGATCATTAACCGTGGGTAACAAGACTAAGAAACGTTGCGTTAATAATTCTGTTTTACCCGAACCCGCAGGTGCCTGAACAATAAAGGACTCATTTGCAAGGAGTGCTTGTTGACGTTGTTTATAATCTTGAATAATCAAATTACGCTTCCTCTTCGTAAATGCGACAAAAAGCATGTAAATCGCAATATTGACATGAAGTGTTAACATCAAAGGGATCGACTTTTGCGTCACCTTGTTTGAATTCTTCTGCTATGTTTGTCAATGTTTCATACCAATGAGAGAGTAAACTTGACCAATCAAATTGCGCATCCTCATGATTTAAATCAGAGAGGGTTTTTACGCCATCAATGCAGGGGGAATGTTCAGCTATCCCTTTAAATTGCATTTTCCCATGTTTTAATAAAGCAAAACAGATACCATTTATTTCGCTATCATGACTAATACAATATAGCGGTAATTGTGGTTCTTGTGTTCTTTCACCAAACCAATCATTAATACTCACGTTACCTGTTTTATAATCGATTATCATAATTTTGCCGTCATTTAATTTATCGATTCGATCAACTTGAAAATGAAGTGAAATTCCAGCAAATTGACTCGTTTGATAATCTTCTGTCGCGATAACAGTAAATGGTGGTCTGCTTTTTTCTATCTCTAACCATTCTTTTATAATTTTTTCGATACGCTGTTGTTCGATTATTTGAAATCTTGCTTTTAAACTAGATGCGTGGCGTTGTAAAAATGGTAATAATGCTTGACGACTACTTGCTCTGATTAATTTTGTTAATTCTTTATCGGATAATTCATTTAGTTGTTGTTGAGATTTAAGCTTACTCCAAATAATTTCTAATGTGCGATGTAAGATTGAGCCCCGTTCTGCGGCATCCAAGCCTAATTCAGGTATATTAATGCCTTGCGATCCCAATCTAATATGAGCAAAAGCACGAAAAGGGCAAATCGCTTGTTCTTTGAAAATACTCGTTCCACCGTGTATCTTTTCATCTATTTGCAATGGCGGTCCTTTTTCGTCGTTTAAATATTCCACTACTGATGATTGATAAATAAGATCGTCAATTTTATTTTCTTTTAATTCTATGGATGGTGCGACTTCATACTGTTTTATTAAAGGGCTAATATTTAATTCACGATCATCATTTTTCTTATGATAACTAAAAATAACGTTTGGACTTGAATTGATGAAATGTTGAGTCATATCAAGGCAAAATTCGAGTTCTCTATCACTACCACTATGTGGCATTTTACATTTACGTTGTAACTCAATAGGTAAAAATGGATTAGCTGAAGGAGATGAGGGCCAAGTTTCATCATCTAAACCTGAAACCCAGGTGTGATCAAATTTCATTCCTGTGGCTTCTAGTAGACCCAGAATTTGAATAGGTTTAGTTTTACTTTTAGCTTGGAAGGTAATTTGCTGCATCAAATGATGGGTGGTAGTTAAAGCTTGATTAAGTGAAATAGATAATAAATGTTTATCTAGAATTTTAAATTGCAGTAATGCTTCTTTAAAGCGATTTACAATTTGATACTCAGTTGAGTTTAGTACGCGTTGTCCTGGCCATTGCAATAATGCTAAGAGTTGATCAAAACAGTCAAGCCATTGACTAAAAGATTGTAGGTTGGGAATTTTAATTTTAAAATCAACTAACCTATTTAATAATTTAATTAATATTGGGGAATAACAATTTAATACATAACGTTCTGGATTTTTATTTTTTGCTAAAGCGATTAAGGTATCTAATTCGATTTGTTCGTTATTTAAAAATCTAATTTCTGCATCACAATTAGCGCGTGATAGTAATTCGTTTTCTGCGCCACCTAAAAAAGGAGATCGTAATATATGACTAATTGTATTGAGTGAGATCGTTTCCTTTAAAAAATGAAAAAATTGAAAGGCTGAATAAATGACTGGATATTGCGTTAAACTAAATCCTGCTGAAAAATTAAAAGGTAAATTTTCGGGATGTGTATTCGTATTGAGTAATAAAGCAGGTTGAAAAATTTGCATAAATTCGCGTTGAATTTGCTTTCTCTCTTTATCAAGATCTGGAACGATACACGCAATTTCACAGTCGGGATTTTTTTTCAGTTGCTCATAACAAAATTGTGCCATGGCTTTAATTTCTAATGAAGCGTCATTATAAACTTGACATGAAATTTGTTGTTGCGTTTTTTTTTCTTGATATTTTAATAGAGTGCAGCTTGCTTTTTTTGCAATAGAACTAAAGTGTTTAATGATAGGTGAAATACTATCATATCCCACTAATATAATTTTATTAGGTAAGATCAATTTTTTTACACTGATAAGATGACATAATTGTAAAAGAAGTGACGCACCACTAATTAATTCTTCTTGTACGAGCTGTTGTTCAAATTGCTTTGACCATTCTTTAAAGGCAATGACATCTTCATTAACCGGATCGATTTTATTAACTGAGATTAACCATTGTTGACATAATTGCCAGGCATCAAGAACATGCAAAGCACAGTCTTCTAACTGTAATAAGTGTTCACCTATCTCAGAGTTCGCTATAATTTTTTTCCAAATAATTAATTCTTCTATGGGTTGTAATAACTGAGACGCACTGACTAACCCTCGTTCTAAACAATCCCGCCAAGTTTCTTCAATCCAAGTTGTAAAAGGTAAAATACGTGGTGTTATCCAAATAGATAACCCTTTATTTAATTGGAGTTGTTGAAATTGTGTTAATAAAAATTGACTAAGACGACGATTAACTGTCAAGATTAAATCTTTTTCATTAATGTCTGTTAAAATCTCTTGATAGTAAATCATCCCATTGCCTAAGTGCTGAAAATCAAAACAAGTTGAGTATAGCATTGACTTTCCATTTTTGAACAATTTAAGTCATTGTTTATGAAGACTAAAAGTTAATGGCAATTTTGGGCTATAATTAAATACATGTATACATCTCATAAACTGAGGGTGTTATGTATAAAATAGTAAGTGGAATCATTATCCTATCTTTGTCGACCTTGAGTTTACCAAGTTTTGCTTTGCGATGTGCTGGACAAATAATTAAAGTTGGAGATCCAATAACAAAGGTGAAAAAATTTTGTAAAAAACCCCAGCACATACAACCTTTTGAGAGACAAATTAGTAAAGGTGTTGCTATAACAGGTGTCAATTCAACGACTACAACAGCTATGCCAACTAACAATGGGCGCACGGTTATGACTCAATATAATAATTCAGGCTATCCAACAAATATCACCGCGTTGAGAACTAATAATGCAGGAACAACTGTTGGTGTCACAGCTAATAATAATGGTGTGTCGACAGTTTATAATCGCAATAATCCATTAACAGTCAGCAATACCCAAGCCGGTGCGTTAACTTATGGTGAATCGAATAGTAAAACCATTTATGGAGAAAAGTGGTACATGAATTTTGGTTCGCGCCAAATCAATCAAGTCTTAGTTTTTGAGGATGGTATTTTAGTTAAGATAGAAACTGGTGATGGCTATGGATGGCAGGAATAAGTTGGCTTGATTCATGCTTTATTGTTTGCATGTATTAAAGCCATCTATTAGGACTAGGGTTTTACACAGGCTAATAAAACTATTACGACATTGTGAGCAAGATAATAAACTTCCCCTAATATTTCGAGCTATAATACGTAACTATATGATTAATAATAATAAAAATGACGTGATTAAAAATTGAACAATTTAACTTAATGCTAGCAATCACACCGATTTAACTCTTTTTTTGACGCACTTTCCACAATGTTATCCACAGAATCTGTGGGTAACCAATTGAGGGTGGTATTTGATTCAGTTTGTTTTAATTTTGACTTTGTAAGAGATTTACCATTCGGAGAATAAGTGGTACTTTAGCGTGGGTTTAAGAAAGTCTGGAGGGGATCATGGGGGAAACAGTCAAACTGGCACAAGAAATTGCTGATTTTGATACGTTATTAAAAAATACGACAAGTATCGCTGAAAAAACTTATGAAGTCATGACGCAATTTGCTGAACGTTACAAAAATAATAATTCTTCTTCTGATTTTTCTGAAATAATTAATCTTTATCAAATGTATTTAACTGAAATTTGGTCAGATCCTAATAAAGTATTTGAAGCGCAAATGAAATATTGGGGCGATCTATTACAACTTTGGCAAAATACTACTTTATCTTGGCTTGGAATTCATGTTGATCCAATTATTGAATCAAAAAAGTCAGATAAACGTTTTCGTGATGAAGAATGGGATAAATTACCACTCTTTGCTTTCATCAAACAGTCTTATTTACTTAATGCGCAATACATGCAAAACATGGTCAGCGAAGTAGAAGGCATGGATGATAAAAGTAAAAGCCAATTAAAATTTTATACTCGACAATTTGTTAATGCGTTATCGCCAAGTAACTTTATTGTGACAAATCCTGAAGTATTACAAAAAACACTTTCAACAAAAGGTGAAAACTTAGTAAATGGTTTAAACAATATGCTAAACGATTTAGCAAACAACCGCTCAGACTCTTTCAATATTTCTATGACAGATATGAAAGCTTTTGAAGTCGGGAAAAATATTGCGACGACAAAAGGAAGTGTGGTTTTTCAAAATGATATGATTCAGCTTATTCAATACGAAGCATTAACAAAAGAAGTATACAAAAAACCAATGTTAATTATTCCACCTTGGATAAATAAATTTTATATATTAGATTTACAACCGGAAAATTCGTTAGTCAAATATCTATCCGAGCAAGGTTTCACTACTTTTATGATTTCTTGGGTGAATCCTGATAAATCCTATGCTGAATGTGATTTTTCACACTATATGTTGAATGGACCGCTTGCAGCAATAAATGTTATTAAAGAGATAACCGGTGAGAAAGACATTAATGTGACCGGGTATTGTATTGGTGGTACATTATTAGCGGGTTTATTATCTTATTTAACGAGCAAAAACGATCCTATTGTTAATAGTGCAACCTATTTAGCAACCATGATAGATTTTTCTGAACCTGGTGATTTAGGGGTGTTTATCGATGAAAATCAACTCGATAATTTAGAACAGAAAATGAAAAAACAAGGCTATTTAGCCGGTAGTGCTATGTCTACTAGTTTTAATATGTTGCGCTCGAATGAATTAATTTGGAATTATTATATTAATAATTATCTCTTAGGTAATGAACCGTTTCCGTTTGATTTATTATATTGGAATTGTGACAACACTAATCTACCTTATGCAATGCATAGTTTTTATTTGCGCAAAATGTATTTGGAAAATATTTATTGTAAACCTAATAAAGTAAAACTAGATAATATTCCCATTGATATTTCACAAGTTAAAACACCGGCATATTTTATTTCAGCTCATGGTGATCATATCGCACCTTGGCAATCGACGTATAAAGGTGCATTACTACATAGTGGTGAAGTTCGATTTGTGTTGGGTGGTTCTGGTCATATTGCAGGAATAGTCAACCCACCGCAGAAAAAGAAATATGCGTATTGGACAAATAAAAAACTGTTGGCAAATGCCGAGGAATGGTTTTCCACTGCTGATGAGCACCCTGGTTCATGGTGGACTGATTGGGTGAATTGGTTGGAAAAACGTTCTGGAGATAAAATTTCTGCTAGAAAGATTGGCAGCAAAGCTTATCCTAAACTCGAACCTGCACCTGGAAGTTTTGTTAAAGTGAATTGTAAGAATGAAGATCAAACAAATTAATTTTATTTTCTTCTTTCTTTGTTTGTGTTCTAACTGCAATCCATTATAAAATTCCACCTACTTAAGTTGAAAGGATACAATGTCATGCTCGCATTCATTGAGTTTCTTATTTTATTTGCGTTCACTTTTTCTTTAACTTTTTATCGAACTTCACGTTACGTTTGGACTCCTGTAATGGCTGTAGTGCTCATTATTTTTACGACTTATGGACATGTGTCTTGGTATGCGTTAACGTTGTTTTGGATTTTATATATCCTTCCTGCCATTCTTTTTAATATTCCTCTGATTAGACATGAAATGTTGGCTCATCCTTTATTAAGATATTTTCAAAAAACGTTACCACAAATGAGTGATACTGAACGCGAAGCCTTAGAAGCTGGTGATGTTTGGTGGGAAGGTGAATTGTTTTGTGGAAAACCGAATTGGAAAAAAATGTTAGACATGCCTCTTGCAAAATTAACAGAGGAAGAAAAATCATTTCTCAACAAACAAACAGTCGAATTATGTAAACTCGTTAATGATTGGCAAGTGGTGCAAGAAGATAAAAATCTACCAAAAGAAGCTTGGGACTATATCAAACAAGAACGTTTTTGGGGAATGGTGATCCCTAAAGAATATGGCGGTTTAGGATTTTCTGCTTATGCTCATGCTGCAATAGTGACGCGTTTATCAACACATTGCATTTCAGCAGCCGTAACGGTGATGGTGCCAAATTCATTAGGACCTGGTGAATTGCTTTTAAAATATGGTACTAATGAACAAAAAAATTATTATTTACCTCGATTAGCTGAAGGAAATGAAATCCCTTGCTTTGCGTTAACCAGTCCCGATGCTGGTAGTGATGCGGCAGCGATGACAGATCGAGGAATTATTTGCCATGGTGAATTTGAAGGGAAACAAGTCTTAGGAATAAAAGTAAATTGGAATAAAAGATATATTACTTTAGCACCTATCGCAACAGTCTTAGGTTTAGCATTTAAATGTTTTGATCCAGACCATTTAATTGGTAATAAAGAAGATTTAGGTATTACTGTTTGCTTGGTTCCAACAAATCACAAAGGGGTTGAAGTTGGAGCGCGGCACTATCCCTCTGGGATGGCATTTATGAATGGTCCAACACGAGGTAAAGATGTTTTTATACCTTTAGATTGGGTGATTGGTGGTCAAGAAAACATCGGACATGGTTGGCGAATGTTAATGGATTGCTTGTCCGTCGGTCGAGCTATTTCATTACCATCAATTGGTGTTGCTTGTGGGCAGATGGCTTATCGAACAACTGGCGCATATGCGAGAGTTCGTCGTCAATTTAGAACGTCTATTGGTCGTTTTGATGGTGTTCAAGAAGCACTCGGACGTATTGGTGGTTTCACCTATATATGTAATGCGACTCAACACATGACGGCTACGGCTGTTGATATGGGCGTGAAACCTTCAGTAGCATCAGCTATTGCAAAATACCATCTAACTGAATTTGCAAGAAAAACAATTAACGATGCGCTTGATGTTCATGCTGGGCGTGGTGTGCAATTGGGACCAAAAAATTATTTAGCACATGGTTATAATTCTATTCCAATGAGTATTACCGTAGAAGGGGCTAATATTCTTACCCGAAATTTAATTATTTTTGGCCAAGGTGCGGTGCGTTGTCATCCTTATATCAGAAAAGAAATGCAAGTTGCGGCGTTACCTGATCACACTCAAGCATTACAAGAGTTTGATAAACTTTTAGTTGGGCACATTGGCTATGCTGTTAATAATGTTGCTCGCACCTTTCTTTATGGATTGAGTGGTGGCCATTTTGTAAAATCTCCTATCGGCGGTCCTACTGCAAAATACTTTAAACAGTTAACAAGAAT
This sequence comes from uncultured Legionellales bacterium, assembly GCA_964352985.1. Lineage (GTDB taxonomy): Bacteria > Pseudomonadota > Gammaproteobacteria > JAHCLG01 > JAHCLG01 > CAYGUK01. Next base: position 16,216 of record CAYGUK010000027.1, on the reverse strand, counting down.
GAGCGCAGCGCTTGCAATGTTAGCTGATTTTTCAATGATGTTTATGGGGGGCGCGTTAAAACGCAAAGAAAGATTATCAGCCCGTTTAGGTGATATTTTAAGTTACCTTTACTTAGGATCAACCGTTTTAAAATATCATGAAGCACAAGGTCGTCCTTCTGAAGATTTATCACTCGTGCATTGGGCATTAACTTATTGTTTAGTCAATATTCAACGTTCAATTGACGAATTTTTAAATAATTTTCCAATGCGCAAATTGCGTTGGGTTTTGCGTCATTTAATATTTCCTTGGGGGCGTTCTTATGTGCCACCTCGTGATTCATTAGATCGCAAAATTTCTCAAGCAATGATGGAGCCTTCAAACTTAAGAGATAGATTAACCAATCTTTGTTACTTAGGTGATGATGAAAACCATCCAGTCCAAAGAATGGAAATTGCACTTCATAAAATGATTGCAGCAGAACCCGCATTGAAAAAAATTCACAATGCAATTAGAAATAATATTATTTCTAAAGAAGCAAATTTTGATGAGCAAATTGCAGTGGGATTAAAAGAAAACATAATTACTCAAGAAGAAATCGATGTATTACGCGCATTTGAGAAAGCACGTCTCGATGCAGTGAGCGTAGATGAATTTTTACCTGAATATTTTGAGAGGACACAACACTTATGGCAAGAAAATCGTCAAGCGGAAGTCGCGTAGTTTATATTGTTGATGGATCACGCACGCCATTTTTAAAAGCATTAGGAAAACCGGGTGCATTTTCTGCCAGTGATCTCGCTGTTGCTGCGTGTCGTTCTTTATTAGCAAGACAACCGTTTCATCCTAGTGATATTAACGAAGTGATCACAGGCTGCATGGTACCAAATGCTGATGAAGCAAATATTGCAAGAATTATCGCATTGCGATTAGGCTGTGGTGAAAAAGTACCTGCTTGGACGGTGCAACGTAATTGCGCTTCAGGTATGCAGGCCTTAGATAATGCTTATAAAGATATTTTAACAGGACGACATGATCTTGTTTTAGCTGGTGGCACAGATGCCATGAGTCGAGGACCACTTATTTATAATAAAAAAATGGTTAATTGGTTTGTGCAATTAAATAAATCTCGAGGCGCATGGGCAAAAACTAAAACGATGTTTAGCGTACCTTTAGCGCAAGCCTTTAATCCAATTATTGCTTTATTAGTTGGTTTAACAGATCCGGTGATCAATCTTAACATGGGACAAACAGCAGAAAATTTAGCTTATCTTTATCATGTTTCACGCAAGCAAATGGATGAATTCGCCGTGCAATCACATGTGAGACTTGGACTCGCGCAACAAGAAGGAATTTTCAACGATGAAATCGTTCCTTTATATGCAAATAATGGCAATGTTATTGAACATGATGAAGGATATCGATCTGATTCCAGCGTTGAAAAGTTGGCTAAACTTAAACCCGTTTTTGATAAGAAATTTGGTGCTGTAACAGCAGGAAATAGTTCCCAAGTTACAGATGGTGCCGCGTTTCTTATCATGGCTAGTGAAGATGCCATTAATCAATATCAATTACCCGTTCTTGGGAAAATCGTTGATGTGCAATGGTCTGCCTTAGATCCTGCACAAATGGGTTTAGGTCCCGTATTTGCAACTTCAGAGTTAATGGAACGTCAACAATTAACGAATAATGATATAGATTACTGGGAATTAAATGAAGCGTTTGCTGCTCAAGTATTAGCTTGTTTAAATGCCTTAAATGATAAAGATTTTTGTGTTAATCAATTAGGGTTAAAAAATTCGTTTGGTTTGATTGAGCAAAGTAAATTAAATATTGATGGTGGCGCTATTTCGATAGGACATCCAGTTGGAGCAAGTGGTGCAAGAATAGTATTACATTTACTAAATGTTCTAAAACGAAAAAATGCAAAACGCGGCGTTGCGACTATTTGTATTGGTGGCGGTCAAGGCGGAGCCATGTTAGTTGAGAATGTAGGAGAAGGGAATTAATATGTTAAAGCAATATCAACATTGGAAATTAAAACTAGATGAAAATAAAATATTATGGGCGACTATTGATAGAGCCGATTCCTCTGCAAATTCTTTAAATGAACCTGTCTTAACTGAATTCAATGAAATATTAGATGACATCGATCGCGATCCACTTCAGCAAGTTGGCTTAATAATTCAATCGGCTAAAAAAACAGGTTTTATTGTTGGCGCTGATATCGAACAATTTACAAAATTAAAAGACGTTGATGAAGCAGTAACAGTAATCAAAAAAGGCCAATATGTTTTTAATAAACTCGAAGGCTTAAAAATTCCAACTTTAGCTTTAATCGATGGATTTTGTTTGGGGGGCGGATGTGAATTAGCCTTAGCATGCAAATATCGTATTGCATGTTCTGATGGCAACACAAAAATTGGATTGCCCGAAGTATTTTTAGGTATTCACCCCGGTTGGGGTGGGACTGTTAGGTTACCAAAATTAATTGGTGCACCTAATGCGTTAAATGCAATTTTAACTGGTTACATGTATGATGCTCGAAAAGCTTATAAAATCGGAATGATTGACGCAGCTGTTCCTAAACGTCATTTATTAACTGCCGCAGAGCGATTTATTCTTGATAAACCAGCAGCTCATCAAGCTTCAAGAATGCAAAAATTTTCAAACTCAACATTAATGCGTTGGGTTATATATCATTTGCAAACTTCAAAGCGATTACAAAAATTAAAATCTTGGCCATTAATCGGAGGCGTATTAAGAAATTCATTAATCGCGAAAGCAAATCCTAATCATTATCCTGCGCCGTTTGCTGTAATGAAAAATTGGTATGATTATGGTGTTTCTGAAGAAGCGATGGAACAAGAGGCAGAATCTATTGGTCGCTTATTAGTAAGTGAAACTTCTAAAAATTTAGTTCGAGTATTTTTCTTACAAGAAAAATTAAAGGGTTTTGGTAAAGGTAGTTTATTTAAGCCACGTCATGTTCATGTTGTGGGTGCTGGTACGATGGGTGGCGACATCGCTGCAGTTTGCGCATTAAGAGGCATGCAAGTGACTCTCCAAGATAGAGAACCTAAATTTATCGGTCCTGCAATTCAACGCGCGTATCAATTATTTAAACATAAACTAAAACAACCTCATTTAATTACAGCTGCAATGGATAGATTAATGCCTGATCCAGAAGGTCGTTGTGTGAAATCAGCAGATGTGATTATTGAGGCTATCTTTGAAAATTTAGAAGCTAAACAAGCTTTATTTAAAGTTCTAGAAGAAAAAGCAAAACCAGATGCAATTCTTGCGACGAATACATCGAGTATTGCATTAGATGATATTAATCAAGTAATGAAAGATCCCAGTCGCTTAGTTGGAATTCACTTTTTTAATCCAGTGCCTAAGATGCAACTAGTCGAAATAATAAAAGGCGAAAAAACAAATGAAGAAGTGATGAAAAATAGTTTCGCATTTGTGGGTAAAATTGGAAAATTACCTCTCCCTGTTAAATCCAGCCCTGGATTTTTAGTCAATAGAGTATTAGTGCCTTATTTACTTGAAGCAATAAATCTTTACAACGAAGGTGTGCCAATGGCTGTTATTGATAAAGCCGCTAAACAATTTGGTATGCCGATGGGGCCCGTTGAATTAGTTGATAATGTGGGACTTGATGTTGCGCTTGATGTTGCTAAATATTTAGTTACTATTTTTGGAGGCGTAGTTCCAGAAATCTTACAAGAAAAAGTAGGGAATGGTGAACTTGGTAAAAAATCGGGTAAAGGATTTTATGAGTATAAAAAAGGTCGAGTGATTAAACCTAAAATCCCCAGAGATTATCGTGCCCCTGATGATATTACTGAGCGACTTATTAATGCCATGATTAAAGAATCAAACGCGTGTTTAGAAGAATCTGTTGTAGAAAATGGAGATTTATTAGATACAGGTATGATTTTTGGTACCGGCTTTGCACCATTTCGGGGTGGGCCAATACATTATTCGAAACAACTCACTAAGCAATCGGATATTACAGTTTCACCTATCGTTCCAAAAAAAAAGACTGAAGATGAAATTAAAGAATTAGTAGATTAAGCTTTTTTAAATTTTGAACATCCATCTTTAATACCATTAAGCGGGATGTTCAAAATTATTTACCTGAACTTTATTATCTATCGAGTATTAAGTTAATTTATGCCAAGCTTTATCTTTTCCACCTAAATGTAACGCGCCATATAAAAATATAATTGTCACTAAGCTAGACAGTGCTCGTAAAATCGGGACATCTAAATAAATATTAATACCCAGGATAATTAAAGCACTGGCGCAAAGACCATAAAAACCCCATTTTTTCCAGCGACAAAGTGCCACAATAAATAGAATGTTAATAATAGCTAAAATACCAAAGACTGAGAAAAATTGTGATGTTTTACCAACGATTGAAAATTTATGAACGATTTCAGGTAACGTGAATAGGATAGCAATGTTGGCAGTAAAAATTAAAAATAAAAGAAAAACTAAAATGGGATGACGGTAACTATCTGGTCTTTGATTTTGACTATCTTGGTTGGCCCACCATTGACGAAAACTCATGAAAATCTCCTCAGATCGTTTAGTAAAAAAATATTATCACTTTTTTAATTTTGTGAGACAATAAGTTGATATTATACCATAGCGATACCATGGTGTCATTACGATAAATGTATAATAATAAATGGATTTTATATAGCACTATCGATTGAACTGAATAGGTTTAAAAATAGTCTATAGTTATATCAAGGAGCAGTGTTTTCAGATGCTGCAATGTAACAAAAAAAACGACTTGATTAACGCGAAATCTGGAGGGTAATAACATGGCCTATCAAGATTCAAATGAACAATATGATGATGAAGAATTTATGGATGACGAAAATATTTCAGATGAAAATCTAGAAGATGATACGGTAGATTTTGAAAATGCAGAAGCTGCAAACGATAAAAGCAATCCTGGCAATTCACGTCGCCATGTTGAAAAATATTTTGAAAAAAAACGTTTGCGTGATGAGTTAGGATCAGTTTTTGATGATGAGTTTGAGCTTGATGACGATTAATTTTTAATCATCAAATATTAAACTAGTTAATCTTTTTCTGTTCAGAAAAAATCAGTTAGTAAGACTTTTAATTTTTGTGTTACTATCCGTGCCTTTGTCATTATTAATGAGAGGCGAGTATGGATGTAACCACTAGATTAAATGTGCGCAAAGTAGCAGTACTGGGTGCGGGTGTCATGGGGGCGCAAATTGCTGCACATTTAGCGAATGCCAATGTTGAAGTTTTACTTTTTGATTTGCCAGCTGAAACCGGGGATCCAAACGGTATTGTTAATAACGCCATTAATCGATTAACTAAATTAAAACCACCACCACTTGCTGAAAAAAATAAAATTCAATTTATTCACGCAGCAAATTATAAAACTGAAATTGAACTTCTTAAACAATGTGATTTAGTTATTGAAGCAATTGCTGAACGATTAGATTGGAAAGAAGAATTATACGAACATGTCAGTCCCTATTTAAAAGACGAAGTCATTTTTGTAAGTAATACCTCAGGTTTGAGTATTAACCAGTTAGCTGAAGTATTACCTAAAAAACTACGCAGCCGTTTTTGTGGCGTGCATTTTTTCAATCCACCACGTTACATGCATTTAGTCGAAATTATTCCTTGTGATAAAACCGACCCTCAAATTTTACCTGGTCTTGAAACATTCCTTGTTTCTGTTTTAGGTAAAGGTGTCGTTTACGCAAAAGACACACCCAATTTTGTTGCAAATCGTATTGGCGTATTTTCTATGATTGCAACAATGTATCACGCAGAAAAATTTAATATTCCTCTTGAAGTTGTCGATGCATTAACCGGGCCTTTAATTGGACGTGCCAAATCTGCAACGTTTAGAACAGCAGATGTTGTTGGATTAGATACAATGGGTCATGTTGTTAAAACAATGTCTGATAATTTAAATAAAGATCCATGGTACCAATACTTTCAATTACCAACTTGGATGCTTGATTTAATTAACAAAGGCGCACTGGGACAAAAATCTGGTAATGGCGTATTCAAAAAACAAGGCAAAGTTATTCATGTTTTAGATATTAAAACGAGTGATTATCGCGTTGCTGATGAAATGCCTGCTGAGGATGTTGTTGCGATTTTAAAAATTCGTGATCCTAAAGAAAGGTTTACTAAACTCAGAAATAGTGATCATCCACAAGCTCAATTTTTATGGGCATGCTATCGTGATTTATTCCACTACAGCGCATATCATTTGGCTGAAATTGCAGATACAGTAAGAGATATTGATTTAGCCATTCGTTGGGGATTTGGTTGGAAACAAGGCCCTTTTGAAATTTGGCAAGAAGCAGGTTGGAAAAATATCGTTAATGCCATAAATGATGATATTGTTGCTCAAAAAGCGATGTCTTCAGCTGAGTTACCAAGTTGGATTCAGCAAGATGCTGTGTATACTGCTGAAGGTGCATTTTCTCCTCATATTAATGAATTTAAATCTCGTTCTGATTTACCCGTTTATAAACGTCAAATTTTCCCTGATAAAGTTTTAGGTGAAACATTTGATGAAGGCGAAACGTTGTTTGAAACTGATGCCATCCGTGCTTGGCATCAAGGTGATGATGTTGTGATAGTTAGTTTTAAATCTAAAGCAAATACAATCAGTGCTGCCGTATTAGAAGGTATTCAACAAGCAATAAAATTAGCTGAAGATTCTTTTAAAGGTTTAATTTTGTGGCAACGCCATGGTGATAATTTTAGTGTTGGCGCAGATTTATCTAATGCCGTAGAAGCGTTAACTTCGGGGCGTGAGAATGAATTTTTATCAATGATTGAAACTTTCCAACAAACATCACTCATGTTGCGTTACTGCCAAGTGCCAACTGTTGCCGCTGTAAAAGGTTATGTTTTTGGTGGTGGCTGTGAACTAATGCTTCATTGTGATAGAACCGTTGCCGCACTTGAATCTTATGTTGGTTTAGTTGAAGCAGGTGTTGGATTACTCCCTGCAGGTGGCGGCTGTAAAGAGTTTGCTTTACGGGCAAGCCAATTAAGTCAATCTTATCAAGATAACGATCCTTTCCGTTATTTACAGCACACTTATAAACAAATTGCGATGGCAGAAGTTTGCGGTAGTGCACTTGAAGCTAGAGCGAAACATTTCTTACGTGAGAGAGCCGATCAAGTTGTTTTTAATGCGAATGAAATTTTATATGTCGCAAAAAAACAAGCTTTAGCCTTATATGAATCAGGTTACAGACCACCCATTCATCCTAAAATCCAAGTTGCAGGTAAAACAGGAATTGCGACTATTGAAATGTTATTAGTTAATTATCGTGAAGGTGGTTTCATTTCAGAACATGATTTTTACATTGGAAAATGTATCGCAAAAGTCATGTGTGGTGGTGAAGTAGAAACAGGCACACTTGTTGATGAAGCGTGGATTTTACGTCTAGAACGTGAATTATTCTTAGAACTTGCGAAAAGTGAAAAAACGCAAGCTAGGATCATCCACACTTTAAAAACAGGTAAACCTTTACGCAATTAATTAATGGAGAGCGAAAAAATGTCGAATCAAATTCAACCAGTATACGTGGTAGCGGCGGTTAGAACCCCGGTTGGTAAAGCGAGAGGTGTATTCAGACATGTTCGTCCGGATGATTTACTCGTTCACGCTTTAAAAGGTGTGTTAGCAAAAGTGCCAACTATACCAAACGAAAAATATGAAGACATCATCATTGGCTGTGCGATGCCTGAAGCTGAGCAAGGCATGAATGTTGCGCGAATTAGTAGTTTATTAGCGGGCTTGCCGGATAATGTTCCCGCTATGACTGTTAATCGTTTTTGTTCTTCAGGTTTGCAAACTATTTCTCTTGCTGCCGATAGAATTGCGGCTGGGAATGCTGATGTCATTATTGCTGGTGGTACGGAATCGATGACCATGGTTCCGATGGGGGGCAATAAATTTGTTGCCAATCCTGCTTATTTTACCAATGGTGGTGAACATGAAGATATTGCGTTAGGCATGGGATTAACAGCCGAAATGGTTGCAGAAAAATATCATGTTTCGCGTCAAGAACAAGATGCCTTCGCCCTTGAAAGTCATCGTCGTGCGCTTAAAGCAACAGTGGAGGGTGAGTTTAAAGATGAAATTGTACCGGTAACTGTTAAAGAATCCATTCCAGATTTAGAAACGGGTGAATTAATTATAAAAAATAAAGAGGTCACCAAAGACGAAGGACCTCGTGAAGGTTCCTCAATGGAATTATTAGGCAAACTTCCAACAGTGTTTAAAATCAATGGTACGGTGACTGCTGCCAATGCTTCACAAATGAGTGACGGTGCTGCCGCTTTAGTTTTAGTCAGTGAAAAAGCGTTAAAAGAATATAATTTAACACCGCTTGCTCGTCTAAGTACTTTTCAAGTAGCTGGTGTGCCACCGCGCTTTATGGGAATTGGTCCAGTTGCTGCTGTTCCTAAAGCGTTAGAGAGCGCGGGCATCAGTTTAAATGATATCGATTGGATCGAATTAAATGAAGCATTTGCTGCGCAAACATTAGCTGTCATGAAGGAATTAAAATTCGATCATGCTAAAACTAATCCACTTGGTGGTGCTATATCTTGGGGACATCCATTAGGGGCAACAGGTGCAATTCGTGCTGCTACAATAATTCATGGATTAAAACGCCATAACTTAAAATATGGTTTAGTCACCATGTGTATTGGGACAGGCATGGGGGCTGCTGGAATTTTTGAAGCGTTATAAAAATATAACGCTTTTTTATTTATTTGGGGGATAAAAATTAGATATGAATAGACAATTAATCACAACCATTTTATTTGGTGCAGGGGTGTGTTTAACCGGTTTTGCTTTAGCTTCAGCTTTTCAGCTTCCTGAAGAAGGTGTCGCGAGTAGTGGTAATGCGCATGCTGGATGGGCTGCTTCAGTTAATGATGCGAGTACTGAATATTATAACCCTGCGGGAATGACGAGAATTAAACATCAACAATTAGTTGTGGGGGGCGTGTTAATTCCCATTGATGCTAGATTTAGTGGTACGGCTTCAACAACAATTAATGGCATTGTTCCTCAGTTTGGCCCTGTTACTGGCACAGCACAAGGTGGTGGATTCAATGTTATTCCAAACATCCATTACGTTGCTCCGATTAATGATAAATTTGCAGTTGGCGTTGGTATGAATGTGCCGTTTGGACTTAAAACAAATTGGAGTGAAAGTTCAATTGTGCGTTATGCGCAAACAGTAACAAGTGTTAAAGTTATCGATATCACACCTGGATTTGGGTATGCGATTTTACCTTCTTTATCAATTGGTGCTGGGCTAGATGCAAACTATTTAAAAGCTGAATTTGGCGAAATGAATGGTTTTGGTCCAAACGGAAATTTTGATCACTTAAGTCGAAATCGTGGTACTGACTGGGCCGTTGGTTGGCATGCTGGTCTCTTGTGGCAAATTACACAATTTACTCGAATTGGTTTAACGTATTATTCTTCCACTGTGTATCATATTGCAGATGGTGAAAGTGCGTTTTTAACTCGTGGACAATTTGCTAACTTGATTGCTCCGGATTCTTATACACGGACTTTATTTGCTAGAGTAAAATTACCTTCTACAACAGCATTAAGTATTTATCGTGACATGAATAAAAAATTAAGTTTAATGGGAAGCTTAATTTTTACTAAATGGAAAACAATCCAAACGTTGACATTAAACAATGTCAATTTAAATGGGCAAAATTTACAAGTCAATATTCCTTCAAATTATCGAAATACTTTTGCTTATGCAATTGGCGCAAATTATAAAGTGAATAAAAAAATATTGCTTCGTACTGGTATCATGTTTGATAAAACACCAACTAACAGTATAGATAGAAATTTGAGATTACCCGATGCTGATCGTTTAACAGTTGCGCTTGGTGCTCATTACCAAGCAACACAAAATTTAGGTGTTGATGTTGCCTGGGAACATTTATTTGTTCACACAGCAGGGGTAAATAATACAACGATAGTTGGCCCACAAGGAGCTCAAGAATTTGCTAATATATTAGGGCAAGTTAAAACACATGCTGATGTGCTTGGTGGTTCATTAACTTATAATTTTACCTAACTCAAAAATTGTCAAAAAAAAAGGACCATGAAGTTGGTCCTTTTTTTTTGTAGGATTTTATATTTTATCCCATCGTTAAAGCATAACTACCTGCAGCAACTGGAATGGTTTTACCATCTTTGCTAACACTAGCACTACCGACAGAAATGAGTCCATTAGATTGTATCGTGGCTAAGTCAACTTCATTAGACGAATTACAAATACCAGCTAATGTTGGAGATAATGTAATTTCAGCTTGACAAGGAAATGAAGAAGTGCCGTTACTGAGTAAACACATCGTTGTAACACTTAAAACACCAGTCCAATCAGTTGAAGATTTGTCTTTGCCGGGGCCAGTATAAGCTGAGTTATCAAGATTATAAGCGCATTGCCCTTTATTTAATCCTGTGGTTAAAATTACAGAAGAATAATAATGTTGGCCTGTGCTAGGACTGACAGTGTTATTCGTTGTAACAAGTGATTGAGCAAGGCAGCTCACACTAAAAACAAGACCAACACCACAAAATCCAATATTTCTAATAGTTTTAAAATTCATAGGAAACCCCCGAATATAATTATTAAAAAAGAAGAAAAATTAAATCCTTATCAATATACTCGAAACATTTCAAAATTCAGTTTTACATTAAAGACTAAACTTTGAAATGAGTCGAGTATATAACTATCGAACATCCTGTAAAACCACGCTTACTATATGACCTAGTATTAAAACATGCAAGCAGTAATTAATATTGTAAGAAATAAATGTTGTTTTTCTGCTAAAATATCTAGGCATTTTTGCTTTGCAAAAATTTTTGTGTTGCAACAAAGAGATTAAATATGGATGACATGATTGAGAAAGTTTTATTATTTTGGTTTGGGCCAAAAGCCAATGCTGATATCCCTGATATTAAACGTACTGAGTTATGGTTTGGAGGGGATCCAAAAACTGACTTTGAAATAAAATCAAAATTTGAATATTTAATAAATGCTGGAAAAAAGGGACAATTAGATCATTGGTGTGACACCGCACATGGTTGTTTAGCATTAATTATTATTCTTGATCAATTTTCACGAAATTGTTATCGAGATTCAAAAAATGCATTTACTCAAGATGAAAAAGCCTTGCGTATTTGTTTAGATGGAATAGAAAATTCAGTTGATCAAAAATTAAGTTTAATTGAACGTGTGTTTTTTTACATGCCCTTAGAACACAGTGAAAATATAAATATTCAAATTAAATCTGTGGCGGGTTTTAAATCATTAGTTGATTTATCTTTACAAGAAACTAAAGCAATGTTCACCAATTTTTATGATTACGCGATTGAACATTATCGTGTGATTGAAGAATTTGGGCGATTTCCTTATCGTAATGAAGCCTTGGGGCGTGCAACGACTGTCGCTGAAAAAGAATTTTTAAATAATCTAAATCGTTGAATATTTGTTGAGATATTGTGTTGCATTCCAGCTATACCAGTGGCGAGATAGGATAGCATCAGGTATAATTTATTCTTTTTTGCATGGACAAAGTAAGATTGAGTAAGAAAGCAATTTATCGAGTAAGTTTCGTCAGCCATAACAAAGTTTATGAAGTTTATGCTCGCAAAATAACAACCAGTGAATTATTTGGTTTCGTTGAAATTGAAGAATTAGTATTTGGTGAAACTTCACAAGTATTAGTTGACCCAAGTGAAGAAAAATTAAAGCTTGAATTTGCTGATGTAAAACGAAGCTTCATACCAATGCACACCGTTTTACGTATCGATGAGGTACTAAAAGAAGGCATCGGTAAAGTAACAGCAATTTCGGGGAAAGACAGTAACGTAAGTCATTTTCCGACCAATGTTTATACACCACCCACTTCTCCCAAGGATAAATAAATGCCTGCTTTAATGATTGATATTGCAGGTGAAAAATTAAGCCAAGAAGACACTGAAATATTACAACACCCTAGTATTTGTGGTGTGATATATTTTCAACGAAATTATCATGATCCTGCTCAGCTTAATGAACTATCGCGTTCAATTCGCGAATGTCGTGAAGATTTAATCATCGCCGTTGATCAGGAAGGGGGGAGAGTTCAGCGTTTTAAAGAACAATTTGTCGAATTACCGGCTTCTTTTACTATCGGGAAAATATATTCAAAAAATAAAATTCAAGCGATTAAGTTTGCCACGCTCGCAGCCAATATTATGGCAAGTGAAATTCTAGCATGTGGCATCGATTTTAGTTTTGCGCCTGTTTTAGATTTATATCAAGAGCAATCAAAAGCGATAAACACACGTGCTTATTCATCTTCGCCTCATACTATTATCGAATTAGGCAAACATTATATTAATGCAATGCATGAACTGGGCATGGCCGCGTGTGGAAAACATTTTCCTGGACATGGTTATGTTGTTGCAGATTCACATGAAGAGATCCCGGTTGATAGTCGAGTATTTGATGATATTTTACATCACGATCTTCAACCTTTTATTGCCTTAATGTCGCAATTAACTGCCATTATGCCAGCTCATGTTTGCTATCCAGAAATCGACCAATTATCTGCAGGTTTCTCACCAAAATGGTTACAAGATATTTTAAGGAAAAAATTAAATTACACGGGCGTAATTATTAGTGATGATATGAATATGCAAGGTGCTAAGGGCGTCGGTGATTATCCCACACGTGTTATGCAAGCACATAATGCCGGTTGTGATCTCGTGTTACTTTGTAACAATCGAGATGCTGTGATTTCGGTTTTAGATAATACTAAAACTAATTCTAAACCCCATCGATTTTCACCATTGCAAACATTGCGAGCTAAGAAATATTTTAATTGGTTTGAATTACATCATAGCCGTCAATTTAAAAAATGGTATCAAGAATTATGTGAAATTAAAGGAGAGGCTTCATGCTCCTAATTAATCTAGTGCAAACTTCTATTGAAGTTGCGAAGAGTTGGGTCGTACAAGTATTTGCGCTTGTTTTAGTGACCGCTATCGTTCATGCAATAGAGGCAATTGTTTATCGACGTTTAAAAACGAAATTATCTAAAACCCATAATCATTGGGATGATACGCTTATTATTGCTGTTCATAAACCGCTGGGTTTTTTAATTTGGATTGTCGGGGTGAGCTATGCCGCTGATGTGATCAGCCAAGTGACTACTGAAAATATTATTCTTTTTAAAGCGATGCCGGTGATCCGCGAATTAGCATTAACTGGATTTATTGTTTGGTCCTTAATTCGTTTTATCAAACGAGTTGAAAATAGTATTATTGAAAAAGGTCAACATAAAAAAGATTTTGATCGAACTAGTGTTAATGCTATTGCACAAATTCTAAGTGTTTCTGTATTAATCACCGGTGCGTTAATCGTTTTAACAATTTTAGGAATACCACTATCAGGCGTTTTGGCTTTTAGTGGATTTGGTGGTATTGCAGTTGGTTTTGCGGCAAAAGATAGCTTAGCTAATTTTTTTGGTGGCATGATGATCTATCTTGATAAACCGTTTAAAGTCGGTGATTGGATAAGATCACCAGATCGCAATATCGAAGGGACAGTTGAATATATTGGTTGGCGATTAACTCGAATTAGAACCTTTGATAAAAGACCTCTGTACGTGCCAAATGCTGTTTTCTCAACCGTATCAGTGGAAAATGCTTCGCGCATGACGAATCGTCGAATTCGCACGACAATTGGCGTGCGCTATGATGATGCCATGAAAATTTCTGTTATCGTCGAAGATATCGAGCAAATGTTAAAAAATCATGAAGAAATCGATCAAGCACAAACGACTTTTATCAGGCTAGTCAATTTTGGCGCCTCATCATTAGATTTATTACTTTATACTTTCACAAAAACCACAGACTGGGTAAAATTCCAAGCAATCCAAGAAGATGTTTTTCTGAAAATTATTGCAATCATTAATCAGCATGGTGCTGAATGCGCATTTCCAACGACGACCATGCATGTTCCGGAAGAAGTTAAAATTCAATTTACAAAAGAGGCGTTAACATGACAGTACCAGCAAAGATTAAAGAGGTAATGGAAAAAGCAAGTTGTCTTCATACACGTAATGAAGTGGAAGCGGCTCTTGATATCATGGCAAAAGAAATTACTAATGATTTACAAGATAAATATCCATTAGTGTTATGTGTGATGATTGGGGGAGTGATTCCAACGGCGGCATTGCTATCTCGCATGAATTTTCCCTTGGAACTTGATTATGTTCACGCTACACGTTATCGCAAAGAAATGCATGCTGGCGCATTAGAATGGCGTAAAGAACCAACTGCAACACTCAAAGATAGAACGGTGTTAGTAGTGGATGATATTTTAGATGGTGGACTAACGTTAAGTGCCATCATTGATTATTGTAAAGAACAACAAGCTAAAGAAGTTCTATCAGCAGTGCTGGTTGATAAAAAACATGTGCGTGATGAAGGTGGTCTTGAACATGCTGATTATGTTGGTTTAACCATCGAAGATAAATGGGTATTTGGTTATGGTATGGATTACAAAGAGTATCTCCGCAACGCCCCAGGAATTTATTCTGTTGCAGATGAGCATAAAGAATAAAACTTGGTCCAATAACATAAGGAAATGTTATGCCTAAAATTGCAATTATTGGTGGCACCGCGTTAAGACGATTGCCTAACATGCTCGTGACATCTCGCGACCAACCACAAACACCTTATGGTTTACCTGCTACACCATTAGAATTTGGTCGTATTAACGATATTGAAATTGTATTTTTATCACGTCGTGGTGATAATCGAGTACCACCGCATAAAATAAATTATCGGGCAAACTTGTGGGCCTTACATCAAATAGGTGTGAGAAAAATAATCTCTGTGGCCGGTATGGGGGGGATCCGTGCTGATATGATCCCAGGTTGTTTTGCAGTGCCTGATCAAATTATTGATTATACCCACGGTCGAGAAGATACTTTTTTTGACGATTGTTTAGAAGAAGTAAAACAAGTTGATTTTACTTATCCCTATACAAAATCATTAAGAGAAATTTTGATTAAAAGCGCATTGAATAATGGAATTGAAATAAAAGAAGAAGCAACGTGTGGGGTGACTCAAGGCCCACGGATGGAAACTTTAGCTGAAATTCGAAAATTAGATCGTGATGGTTGTGATCTTGTTAGCATGACACCCATGCCTGAGGTTGTGTTAGCAAGAGAGTTAGACATGGATTACGCGAATCTTGCCCTTATTACTAATAAAGCAGCCGGTCGACGCCATGGTATTACTCTCGAAGATGATCGTGAAAATGTGATTTTAGATTGCATTATGCAAATGCAAAAAATATTACAAGAAAGTGTTTCCTTGTTATCAATTGCTTGCCAAGAGCAAAGCGAATCTACTATTTAAAAACTTAAGTAAATTTTCTTGAAACAGATGAGTGAACTTTTTAGGTAATATCTTTATTTACTTAAAATGAGAATAAAATAATGTTTTCGTCCTTTGCCAAAATAATTGAACAAGTCAACATTTCAGAATTAATTCCTCAATTAAAAAAGGCAGTAGAAGAATACTTGGAAAAAGATTTTAAGTCATCAGAAGAGCCTTGGATAGGTAGTGGGCAAGTTGGTAAAAGACGAGCTTTAATATTTCAAAAACTTCTCGCTAAACAAGACCTAAGCAAAGAATTTATTCTTTCATTATTAAGTGCACTATTTATGGCCTCACGTGGTCAACTAGCAATAAACGTTTATAATAAAGTGTCCCCGTTTCTACAACAATATATTGATCAAGTATTAATAGAGAGATATATATCGATGCACCGTCAAGCGGGATCCTTTTATTTGACCAGTAATTATAACATTAGCACCGAAGCTAAGATGATAGAATTTTATAGAAATTGTAATAGTTATGTTAAAAATAAAGGGTGTGATGTAGAAAAATTGATAAATTTATCTGATATATTAGTAAAACCAAAGATTCCAAATCAAAGTCCTAATGAAGATGAATTTATAAATAAACAATCGAGAGTGTTGGAAGAGCAAATAAATAATTCATATTCCGAGATGGAACTTGCAGAATTTCATCCAGCTAATCGAGATAATAAATCCGTTAGGAAATGAATTCGTTCATCAGTATTT
>CAYGUK010000026.1:0-41761 GCA_964352985.1 uncultured Legionellales bacterium | reverse complement strand
GTTATCAATATTCTACAGTAACATTTTAACGATGCATTGAAATAAGGTCAATTGTATTTTTGTAATAAGCTAAGCTTCAATCAAATACTTATAGTTAAATAACATCATATGTAGATTAGTTTACCAAAAAAAGCAAAATTTACGTATTTCCGCAAGTTCCTCCTAATTATATTAAGCTAACATTGCACCCATGAGTTAAACAAATGGTTTAAAAAATGGGTGAACTGAAAAAAATCATTATCCACAAAAAAAAATTAAGTCACAGTACTTATCTGATTATCAACGACATTGTTAATTGGCAAATGTCTGATTGGAAAAAATATCATAAAGAGCACCCATCGAAATACACATCCATTTTATTAGAGCGAGCCACGCAGGCTTTATCTGAAATTAAATTACTGACGCAACCCTAAAGGAGTGTTAACAATGGCGATTTACCAGCGAATTAATCTTGATGTTAAAAATACAAAGAATGAGAAATTCACTGACGCAATCAGTGTCGATCTTTGGGTTGAATTGTTTTCCAGAAATCTACTGAATCGCTTTACGCCTGCGGCTGATAATGAAGTCGCTAGCCTTAAAAAAGTCATCACCAGTTTTGTTGAAAATTATCAACGCATGGCTAATCGTCGCGTTGTCAATTAATCGGTTTTGGATAGTGGCAATGTATTTAAACAATAGAAATGTTCACGTCCGTTTTGGTGTTGTCACTATCCAATTCCTTATGTGAGGTCAATCATGAGTCCTGATAGTATTTTTACTCAAGCATTAGGTGCATTAATTGCTGTATTTACTTCTTCGGCTGTAAAAGGCATTGCTGTTCTGGCATTAGTGTATATCGGTTATGAAACGTTTTTTACGCATCGTTTTCAAACGCGGACTTTATTGTGGACAGTATTTGGCTTGATGATGATTTTTGGCAGTGCGACTATCGCGGGTAACATGGGTTTTGCATTATGAGTGAGGCATGCGAATTAATCATCTCCCCGATTTTTAAAGGCTTAACCAGACCAACGATGATGTTAGGGGTGACCTTAGAATACGCGGTGATCAACTTAGTTGCTTGCGCGATATTATTTATTGCCAGTTCACAAATCCTACTAACACTATTTCTATTCATTGGCATTCACATCGGTGGGATGATCCTTTGTTATGTCGATTATCAATTAATGAATGTAATGGCAAGTTATCTTCGTTGTGTCGGGGTGCCGAACTATAAATATTGGGGATGTGCCAGTTATGAGCCTTTTTAGTTTGTATCATTCCGATGATTGTCGTAAAAAACAACAGTTTGAGACGCCAATGTCGAAACACATTCCAATAAGTTATTTACACAGTCCTGAATATTTTGTCACGCGACAAGGGCAGCTTGGCACAACGCTTGCGATTAAAGGCATTGATGTTGATTTGAAAACCGATCATCATGTGAATCTACTGCAACAATGTTGGCATGATTGCGTGTTATTAGGTGGTCATGAAGTCGCAATTTACGTTCACACGCATCATCACAAAATAGCCAGCGGCCTTGCAGGTGATTTTACCAGTGACTTTGCGCAGTCTTTAAATAAAGCCTATTTCGAACAGTTCAATACTTATAATCATTATCAAAATTCAATTTATATCACACTAGTATATAGAGGGGTACGCTCTGGTACGATTGGTAAGGGGGCACGCTTTGGTAAGTGGTTTTCACAAAAAACGGTAAAGCAATCGCGAGCGTTAAGTCTTGCTTATCAATTATCAAGTCTTCAAGAATGTATTGGTCATTATTGTTCGCAGTTAAGTCAATTCTCGCCACGACAATTAACAGAAATCGATGGCCGACCTGAGCTGTTACGTTTCTTTGGCATGTTAATCAATCACGGCAGTTATCGTGATTTTGTTTATCCTTATCAAAATATTGCCACGTTTATTCCAACGAGTCGTATTTATTTTGGTCGCGCGATTGAGTGGGATACCAGTCCTAAACGTTTTGCGGCAATGTTGTCCTTAAAACAATATGGTAATAATAGTAGTAGTGTGATGTTTGATAAACTTTATCAACAAGACTGCGAATTAATCAGCACCCATATTTTTCTACCCGAAGAAAAACAAAGTGCTGATTCAGCAATTGCAAGACAACATCGTAAATTAAGTCATAATAATGATCCGGCTGTCAGTCAAATTGAAGCATTGGAAAGTGCACGTGATGAATTAATCAGTGATAATTTAATTTTCGGACATCACTATCACAGTATTTGTGTGTTTGCTGATGAATTAGCAAAACTCGATGAACAAGTTTATGCGATTAGTAGCAATTATACGTTTCAAGTGAGTAGTGAATCTTATGTGATGAATGTTGAACATTTACATCAATTAAAACGTATCATGGCTAGTCATGTAAATCTGAAAATGCTCATATGACGTATATAAATTTGTAAATTATATATCAATCTAAAAGATCAAAAATATTTCTATTTAATAAAGTATCAACAGTCTTTATGGGTGGAATATATAAAGTTGATATTTTTGAAAGCTTCAATTTTTCATTTATTTCATTTAATTCTATTTTTTTAATATTGGGCTTCACTAATGGGTATTGAGATGCTTCATAAATAATTGCTTTATGTGTTTCATCATAAGCTAATTTAAGCTTGTTTTGAAGAAATTCATATAATTTATAATGGTTATTATTTTTTCTTTCATGCCCCAACATTCCTAGCATACCAATCTGCCACAATATTAAATGGGCACTATTATTTATTGGTCGATCATATAAAAGAAAATCTGTTGCATCATAAGATTGGCATCCTCCTTCAGCAGGATTAATCATTAAATCAGCATATAAACAATTCTCAGCTGAAATACCAGGTAATATCAAAACCTCCACGGTTTCATCATGTTTTACTATTCGAGCGGCATCAAGTGCTGATCGAGCATAAACACATGGATGCCCGTAAAAGATAACACATAGTGTTTCAGTTTTTTTTAAAGTAGTTAAAATGTGATTGGTAATATGTTGGTAAGCTATTTTTCTTTTTTCATCATCAAAATAAATCTTTTCCAAATTTTCTGATCTATTAGCATGTTTTTGGATCCATTCCTCTATAATAGGTTCATTGATCAAATAAAGCGTATGATCTGCTTGTTCAACAGCCGTTTGTGTTTCTTTTGTTAAGTGAGCAAGAGCTTTAATTCCTGAGCCACAAATAATTAATTTTTTCATGAATGAATCCAATAAAGTATATAATTTAAGGCGAGAATAGTTCTCGCCTTAATTATTGAATTTATGCTGCGACAGGAAGTTTTACTATTTCATCACCATCAGCCCACATTTTTCCCGGAGCTAAAGTGTCTTTAATAGCAGTCGAATTATGTTGAATGAAGTGCGGTTTCAATGAAAGGCTGTTATGTTTTAACAGAATGTTATTGATATCGTCAGATGCATTTAACACATTAACGAGTTCTTCAAATAAAGCTAGTGTTTTCATGGCAAGTACCCCTATAATTATAATTTATCTAAATGTTTGTTAAAACTAATTGCAATCAGTGCTTTCGTAAATAAAGATCGCTTCGGAAATACTTCATCATGTGAAGATGATGAATTCAATTTTTTAATAAGATCGGAAAATCGCTTATCATCTTTAATTAAAGAAACTGATTCCCTGAGCGTACCTGTATTATCTCCTAACGACGAGTAGAATTTGTAATCTAATACTTTTTTAAGCTGACCATATGCTGAAGATGAAGTGTATAAATCACTTTTAAAACTTTCTAAAATAAAATCGATATTTTCCGCAAGTTCGTCTAGATAAGTTGTTGGTCTAAAGGTCTTCATTTTGTTTGATGATGAAATCCACAACGAGTGATAAATTGGTAAATTATCAGAAGATGGATTTTGCATAGTTGATTCAACAATAATTGGTACAATAGAATTCTGATAGGAGTTAATTAACGCATCAGTAAGACAATCAAGTGGAATTCCTTCATTATCAATAGATGGCTTAAATCCAGGATAGTTACCAAAAGCCATCAGCATAAGTTGTTTAAACGCTTCAATAGTATAATGTTTAACTTTAATATTATTATCAGAAATAATATCGTTTAAAGCATCATCGAGAAAGTCGATATGTTCTTTAAATGCATTTTTTGTAATTGTTTGACGAAACATAAACTTATTTAATTTATACCATTTTGGATTTTCGATAATATTTTTTTTCCATTCTTTACCAAACATAAAAACAGTACATTCCCAATTATAATTTAATGCACTAATGATACCTTTAGCTATATGAAAATGGTGTAAATGATTATCAGCTTGGAGTGAATTATCGAGATTATATTCTTTTAAAAATTTTCGGTATGCGTCACTGTTACTACTGATAGAAAGTATATTTAAATTTCTTATACCCGATGTTATGGTAAATATAGATTTCGGTCGTGGTGATAGATTACCTTGCTTATTGATATCTGCAGTGAAGGGAAAAATAGAACCTGGTGGATATATTCTTCTGGATTTAACGCGATCATTTTTTTCATCGTAAATTTCAATATTTTTATCAACCACAAAAACATAAGGAAATTCATTAACTGGTTTGGCTTCAATTTCACCTTGGGCGTTTGGGAGATAAAAATGCTTATCATCTGATATGACTGAGCCATATTGATATTTAGCTAGAGTGATAGGCAAATTATTTGGTTTTAACTCTTCAATTATTTCATATAGTTCAGGATTAAGCGCCAATACCTGTTGCTTAATATTGTTCCAGTTTGTTTTTTCGCTAATAGATTTCATTTTCTTAAAATACAAATGTTTACATTTCGTTACATTTTATCATAAGAGAATGATAAATAATATAAAAAATTTACATAAAAAAATTCATGTAAATTTATTGACACTAATTTTTATTTGTCATAGTATCGTACTGTATTTAAAACAAGGAAGTAAAAGGCTTTAGCCTAGGGTATTAGAAAGGAAACAGCATGATAGGTAAATTAAACAATATACAAAAGTATTGTGATTTTATACATGAACCAAATAATAAAAATGACAATAATATGGGGGATAATTCGAAATCAATTTTTCAGTTAGATTCTTTTATTAGAATAATTAATTGGAAAAAAATACTACAAAAGAAAAAATATAACCAATTGAAAGTCTTAATATACGACGATAATTTTACCTTATATAGCAGACACAAAGCTATATTAGAAAATCTAACTTTGAATATAGAAATAGCGAGAAGTTGTGAGGATATTATTTCTAAATTAAATAAGGTTGATTACTCACACTTATTTTTTGATATAGATATTAGTAGTGTTCAATCAAATCAAGATGTAATTCGTGTAATAAATTATCTAAACAGAATTAGATCATTTGAGTGTAAGGTGATCACAATGACAAATTCTGAAGATCAGAATTATTTAAATTTTTATCTGAAATATAAGTTTATACAAATCACAAAAATACCCGATACTATCGATAAACTATTAAATGTAATAAAAATTTTAATTTAGTAGGATGATTAGTAATTAATTAAGGCGACGATTGTAAATGATTCAACTACCAGGGAATTTTATAGAAATATTAGAAAAGATTACATCTTTGACTAATTTAGATACTGAAACGGTATTGTTGATTTGTGGTTTTACTGCTGATGAGTTTAATCAACTCAAAGAAGGTAAACATAATGTTAATCTTGAAGCAGAAAGTAATTTAAAAGCATTGTATATCAATGCACTAGCTAATTGGGTTTAAACTTAAACCTATTAAACGTTTGATTAATTATCAATCATATGTTTACATGGTGCATTAAATTTGGTAACTTTGCGTACAAAGGATTTGAAAATTTAAAACGGAGTAACGTTATATGGAAATAAATTCATCATCTCATCTTAATTTTTCATTAGATAAATATACTACAAAAGAAAGGATTACTATAAGGATCGATCCTGATGTTCTTACTTGGTTTCGACAAATGTCACCGAATTCTCGTGGTTATCAATCTCGTATAAATTCTGCATTACGTGAATTTATGAATAATGGTTTGCAAACTGTAGAAGAGGTTATGCGAAAAGTAATTCGTGAAGAGTTACTCGAAAAAGATTATTAAACTAATAATGGTCTTAATCATATCGAAATATTATTCTTAGACTTAGCATATACAAAAAATAAACTAAATAATTATAGTCGCCGAGACTTTATTAAGTTTAGGTTAACAATTATAAGGAAATTAATTTATGGATAAATTATTACTACAAAAAATAAGTGAACAAACAAATATCATTAATAAAAAATCTTCAGAGGGTGGTGAGTTGAGACATCTCTGCAGATTGCCACATCCTCAACGAATATTAGTTTCAAAATATCTAGAGTTTCATGAGAAAATATTTGATTCATCTTTGATTAAGTTAATACAATTGTTTCAAGAACCCAATATTTCTAAAATGAAAATTTTAACAGAAATTGATCAACATCCTGACGGATGGACTGCGTTAGAACTATATGAACAGCATGAAAAATCAAATTATATTCCTTCAAGAAATAAGTTTATTCAACACTTTGTTCTAACCTTATTAAGGTTTCGTCATGGTAATGGTGTTGTATTTCAAACAAATAACTATCTTGACGCAACGTTATGTGAAACTGACATTAAAGGTAAATGCCCCTCAAAATTATTAAGATTACCTTATCCCATTATTTATATTGAATGTAGTGAAAGAAGAGAAAATCCTTATAGATTGACTGATGAGGAAACGGGAGAGCATGTTTTTGAGGGCGCTTATTTAACACAAAATTATATTACTGATACAAATCGTTCTGATTTCGAACAATATGAGAATTCAATTTGTTATTATACTGATATAGAACTGAAAAAAATAGTTCGGATAATTGATATTGATATTATTGGATCATCTATCGGGAAAGAAAATATCTCAGATGACACAATTAAAAGTTTCACCATTGCAATTGATGATGAAGAACAATCAATTGATCAATTACTCAGCCGTCATGTCCCATACTGGACATCACCAGCTAGTGGCTTATTTCCAGCAAATACTTCTGAGCATGAAAATTTTGAGAAAATTGTACTACATTTAGCGAAAATTCTATTATATGTAAATATGCGAGATTATGAGTTTAGAAAAATTAATGCTGTTGATGCACTGAAAAAGCAGATAAAGAAAGCAAGCAGTTTTAAGGCTAAACAAAAAAAACTTAAGAAAGATTCTTTGAGTGTTTATGACCGTATTCAATTAGGACCCACACATTCAAATGAACTTGATCAACAATTAATGAAATTAAATCGAAAGGGCATTAAACCACATTGAAGAAGAGGACATTATCGTAGTTTACCTTATAATGTTAATCGTATTCATTCTGAATTAATTTGGATTAAAACAATTTTAGTTAATAAAAATAAAATTATTGATGATGAACAACAAATAATTAATTAATTCTAATACAAATTAATCGTTAAATACTTATCAAAATCATCAAAATATACTCTCATCACTTTTGTTGATTTATTTAGTTCATAAGTCACAGCCACAATGCTTTTGGATTTAATAATACATTAATGCTGAATTTATTTAGATTTTTGCCATCACATCTGGCAGAGTGAGCGGAATCTGTCAAATATAATGAGACAGATTGCTTAAGAAATTAATATTCAAATCATGCTACATATTCCACATAATTAACATAATTATTTTCATCCGGTTTATTGCTCCAAACCGCTTTAATTTGTATTGATAAAACATACCTCTTTCTTCTTACCATTAAAGCGATGCCAAGCTCACTGTCACTATTTCATCCAATAACAACTTAACAATTATAAAAGTCACTAAAATTATATCAGTAATAAATGTCTGGTTGGCAATGTGGCACCTAAAAAATAATGATATACCTTTGCTCCTATAACTAAACAAAAAAGAACCTAGGACTACATAATATTTTTTTGTTACATTTTAATAAAACACTTTTACATTATCTTATAACATCATGTAATATTTATTCTTCATTAATTTAGTAATGAATATAAAGGTCATTCTAATGAACTTGAACAGCTTAACTATACTCTAAAGATATATTTAAAAGTTAATTAAGGTTATGGGATGAAGATTAAAATACAAGATCTCAGATTTTTTAGTATGGCAATATCAATAGCTCTCTTAATTTTAATTCCACTAGTCTCGTTCTCAGTACAATCTGAACGAAAAAGTATGTTTAGTAGCTCACACACCAATACGGTGTTTACAACTCACATTTATGATGCTAATAAATTTGTAGTAAAAAAAATAAATCAAAAATGTAACGCTTTAATATTTCGAGTAGCTAAGAGAGGATGCTGCTCATGGCATAAAGGCGTGTGTGGCTGTGAGAATAGCAAGGTTGTTTGTTGTGATGGAACATATTCACCTAGTTGTGGCTGTTGACATTTAATATAGTTTTTAATTATACAGATATAAATAAGAGATACTTATTTAAAGTTAATAACACATGACTAATTTAAAAGCAATTAAAGCTCAGATGACTTCAGTGTAAACCTCCCATTATTAAGTCTACTAATTATTATTTCAGCATCCTTGTGATAGCGTTTGCTTCTGATTTAATTTTGATAATACGCTTTCAATTAATTTGGATTAAACCAATTTTAGTTAATAAAAATAAAAATTCTTGATGATGAAAATATTAAAGCAAAAGATTATGATCTTACCTAATTGGACACCTATATTAAAAATATCACGTCGATTTAAATAGTGAACGATGTTTTATATATTATCGTAAATCTGATTTTCGAAATATAAGTCCAGCATAACAACCGAGAATCGTAATTGTCTCGTTATCTCCTTTGAGAGCAGGCCAACTTGTGTCGTAGGAAACGAGTTCAAATTCATTGATATTTAGTAATTTATAAAGACGAAGTAAAAATTGTTTTGTTGAATGAATATAAGCAAGGACTATTTCCCCAGGAATGGGATTAAGCTCAGTGTCAATTATAATTATATCCCCAGGAAATAAGCTTTTATATTCCACAGGCGATCTTAAAAGCATACTTTGATCTGAAATTTTAATTGCTAAAGCTGCAGCAGAAATATTTTCAGAAATTTCACGCGATAATGGATAGTGATCGTATTGATCATTTTGATGTAATTCTTTTAATAAAGTTTTTGTATTTTTAAATTTGATCTTATTAAGTTCACTTAACGTTATCTGTGGGACAACCTTGTAAGTTAACTTAGCATCTGGTTGCCTATTACTATTAGGATTTTCTGATTGGCAAAGCAAATAGGCGAGATTAACGTCAAATATTTCCGTTAATCGAATTAATTTAGCATATTCAGGAAGTTGATTGCCTTTTTCCCAGTTACCAACTAATGATGGATATTTGCTACCGAGAAGGGCGGCTAATTCATGTTGCTTCATACCCGCATTTTTTCTAAGTTCAGCTATTCTTAAGCCTGTCTTTTCTTTAAGGCTTCCAAGCTTCGTATCTAATTTCTTTTGATCTATTTCCATAAAAATTATCTTTTTTTGTTGAAAAATACGATTAGAATGATAAAATCATCTAAGTTGAATTTTTCTAGGTTAAATTACGTTTTAAATGTATTTTAATATGTATGAACGCACATAAAAAAATGTATTTTTGAATTATAACATCAACATTGAAAAAAATGAATGCACTCGTATTCATCGCTTTTCAAGAGAATTGGGAAAACAGCATGAAATCATCTTGTATTGAGCATCCAAGTAGGGAGCCAATTCTTGTCATTAGAAAATGGATGACAGAATTTTGTGAAGGCAATAGTTGCGCTGCATGTCTTTTATCATTTTTTATTTATTTTCATGAAGTTAAATCTGAAATGCGTGATAAGAATAAAAGATTAAATAATATAGCAGAACAGCATGGTGAGAATAGAGTAAATGATGAAACATTAATTCAA
Organism: uncultured Legionellales bacterium; assembly: GCA_964352985.1. Lineage (GTDB taxonomy): Bacteria > Pseudomonadota > Gammaproteobacteria > JAHCLG01 > JAHCLG01 > CAYGUK01. Next base: position 31,834 of record CAYGUK010000026.1, on the reverse strand, counting down.
TTTCATTCACAAGAAGAATTACAAGAAAGATGTCTCGGATTTTTCAGTATTAATACTATTCGCAAAGGGTTAAAAGCATTAATCGCATTAAAAGTACTTGAGGTTGTTGATAATCCTAATCCAAAACATAAGTATGATCGGACTACATATTATTTATTTAAACCCTCAATCTGTAATGATTGGATTCAAAATAAATATTGCAAGAGTGTTGAAACTTCTCCTTTAAATGAAAACAAAAGTGCTATTTTTCCTAACTTAGCTTCAGATGTATCTATCCAGGATACATCTGATTGCTCTTTTAAACTAAGTGGTATCGATAACTCAGATTTGCGTGATCGTAACTCCAAAGATGATCCACCATACTCCAAAATTAAAGAACCTATACCAAAGATCACAATCCAAGATAATCAATTGATTGATATATCTGCCAAACAATTCGAAACAGAAACAATTAATTACATTGATAGCGAAATCTATTTAGTTTTAAAAAAAGCGGGGATCAACGATGTATATTTTCAATCAAATAATGGAAACAAAGCATTACAAATATTTCTTAGTTTAAAACCATCAATTACTGAAGTTGAAAGTGCAATTGATAGAGCTTTAAATTTTCAACCTTCTGGATTTAAACTTCCATATCTAACAAAAATTATTGTAAATGATCGGAAGTATACTAGCAATAAAACAAAGGCGGGATCGCCTTATAAGGCATGTAAAGTTAAACCTAAAAAGATTTCAAAATACAAAACAGACTTAAGTAATGCCTCCTGGGCAGTTAAGGAGAATGAGAATGTCCACTAATATTTTAGATGATTCAAATCTGTCTGCTTATGAAAAACATCTAGAATTAATGAGCGGATACATGCAGAAAGAAAAAAAAATAGCACACGAATTAAGGTATTTAACAAGTCTAAAAAATTCGAAAATACCTGAGAAGTATATAAATGCAAATTTAAACGTCACAAAGAACATGCCAGAAAATATGAAAGTAATACTTAAGTTATTGCAAAACTATTGTAATCATTTTCATGAAAGAAAACTTAAAGGTGAATGTCTAGTTTTTACTGGACAAGTTGGTTGTGGGAAGACATATCTAGCATGTTCGATATTACATAAAATAATTGAAATGGGCTATACAGGTAAATACGTTATTGCATCTGATTTTTTTCAGGAATTGAAAGATTCTATATCTAGAGAAAAAAGAATTTTAAAAACAGACTACGATATTATTTATAGCTTACTACCAGTTGATTTATTAATTATCGATGAAATTACTTCGGGCGTATCAGGGAGTGAATATTTGTCTGACTACGAAAAAAGAATGTTATATAACATCGTAAATAAACGTTATCAAAAAAATAAATTAACGCTTGCTATTACTAATGAACCATCAGAAGTCATTGGTTATGCAATTGGTGAAAGGAGTTGGGATAGATTAAAAGAAAATGCCGCCATATTAGCATTTGATTGGCAATCAATCCGATGTAATCCTTCGTTAGTTTTAGAGTAGTCAGTTAAAAAGCTCAAAACTTATTATATTCCAATGTTATGACAAATTGATAGGTAAGTAGAAATGAATAGATATTATTTTAAATTTAACGGTATAAATGATTATTTTACTCCGCGCGAGTTTGATATTGTTTCTTGTTTGTTGAAATATCGTGATATTGCTGATGTAGCAAAAAATAAATGTTTAACAAAGTATGCAATTGAGTTTCATATAAAAAGAATTAAGCAAAAACTTGGGTGTAAAAATCAATTTCAGCTAGCGTTGGCACTAAAGGAAATAGTTGAAGGTGAGTAAAAAAACACAAGCTAATCTAAAAAATGAAATATACAAGTTAAATAATGATTATAAAAATTTATTCAATTTAATAAAAAGTCTATGGTTTTTGGTAGCGAAATAGATTAATTAATACTTTATATTAAATAACAATTAAGCAGTAGCAGTGAGTATAGAAAGGTGAGTGATACAAATAAACCTGAACCATTATCTTTATCGGTCCCAACATATTTAAAAAACATCTTAAGAAGATATTCTAAGTTAAACAGACGTTCAATGAACGCTGAAGTTTTAATATGTTTGCAAGAAAAGTTTGTTTCAGAAGGGTTAATTAATAATAGTTCAAGAGATAATTATAATTAAGGCTGCCCACTCGATCTGCAAAAGACTGAAATTATAGCCCTATCGTCTTCATGCTGTTTGCTATACAGTCTTTTGCCGATCATCTTTAGTATATTGGAATAGTAAATATGAAGAGAGATTTTATTTTAATAACGGGAATAATTGACTCAGAACCAAAGTTGGTATTTTCAGATGAAGGCGAGTGTGAAGCTACATTTATAATAAAAATGATTGATTCAGACAATCAAGAAATAAAAAAACAATCATATCTATTAATTGTCGTAAAGGGTGAGTTGTTTGAAAAAGTTATGAATACATTTAATAAAAATCATTTAGTGTTTGTTAAGGGAAATCCAAATAAAACACAAAGCAGCAGGGGTGTTTTTAACTATATATTTTTTGCTGAAGACACATTTATCGTAGATCAAACTTAAATAATTTTTCCGTATAAAGAGAGGCTATACATGAAGACTAAAAGCTTTAAAGGGTTTACAGCGTTAAAAATATCAGTTGCACTTATTTTGGGTTTTTTTGTTTTGCAATTCATTATTGGAGCTGACGTATCAAAACTATATGGCTATACATTAACCTCACAGAAGGTTACGGTTGCTGAGTTATTCCAAGCCTGTATTCTCATTATTAAAACTTTAGTTTATTCATTTTTGGCAGTTGGTGGGGCCTTACTGTTCATTGAAGTTTTAGAACTATTGTCTAGTAAGATCCAGAATATGAATGAAAATAAAAATGTATAAGTTATTTTTAATGTTAATTTCGTTAGTTTTTATAGTTAGTTGTTCATGTGTGAAAACTCCAGTTATTCAACGAAAAAATGTAGTTTTAAAAGTAAATAATAATTCACAGTATTATTATCGTAACTTAAAAGGTATGAATGATGAAAAACAATCAATCTAATTTGATAAAGTCGATAATGTTTAAGGATTTTATATTTAAGAATCTATCAAATATAAAATGGTTAATATTCTTGATATTTCTCGGAGTAACAATTTGTTATGGAAGTACAAGTCAAGATTATCTGAAACCAATAAGCGATGGTGTTAATACAACATTTGGCAGTGGTTCTACATTTGAACATCTATTATATATAGGTGAGGTTGGTTATGGTTCATACAAATATGTGCTGTCAAAAAATCCAGTTTTTTTAGTTGGTATTGTCGTTTTAATGATTTTCACACAAGCTTTTTTAACCTAGAGAAAGATATGAAAAGTTATAAAACATTTATTTTATCTGATGAACCAAGGTGGTTTGGGATACCGGTAATTAGTGCACTACCAGTGTTATCTTTAACCGTGTTTGGCTTATTAATTAATAAAACTTGGCCATTATTCATTATTGGTTTCATTATAAGTTTGATTGTTCATTTTACTTGTGCGAGTCAAGGTATAAAGTATTTTTTATCATTAATGTATTGGCACCTACCAAACTCTATATCATCAATCATATTCAACAAGTTCCCGCAAGCTTGTAACAGAATTTATATGAAGTGAGTGTCAATGAAAACAATAGTTAGAGATAATGAAGTTGCAAGATATAAATTGTATTTTAGACTATCAATTGGCTGGGCGTTTACTTCAACTGTCTTTGCAACATTATTGCTGTTTTGCTGTGTTTATTTATATTTCGCACAACGTATCATTTTAGAACCAATGAATGGAAATACAGAAGTAATAAATGATCTTCAGTTTACACCGACTTATTTTAAAGATGTTGTGAGTGATATCATGCAGCTTCGATTAACTTGGAATCCTGATACAATAACCGCTCATTATCGTAGATTATTATCATTAGTTAAGCCATCTGAAATACTTTTAATTCGACAACAATTAAACCAAGAAATTGCAGAAGTTAAAAAACAAAATATAACTAGTGTTTTTTATATGACAAAAATAGAAATACACATGGCAACAGATCAAGCAAGAATCACCGGGCAATTAGTCAGAACAGTTGATGGGGTGTTACTTAAACCAAAAACAAAAATCTATATGTTAAAACTTAAATATAATTTAGGCCATTTTTCTATTATCAGTATAGAGGATAAAACGAATGCGTAAAATAATTTCAGCTTTAGTATTATTAATCTTATCCCACAACATATATGCAACACAAAATGATCTAGTCACAAAAGGATTTAGTGAAAATGAAGTCATAAATCTTACTTTATCATCTAAAAGTTTTAACCGACTATTTGTTAAAGGGGATAAAATAATTAATGTTCAACGCCCTGATAATACGGTTGAATTGAATCAAAAAGCCTTAGCAAGCGGTGCAGTTTATATTCTTCCATTAACAACACAACCCTTTCATGTTTTTTTTGATACTTTAAACGGGCATCATTTTTCTGCAATTATAAATAGTAAACCAATTATAGGTAAAGTTGTTGAACTTGTCCCAGAAAGCAGTTTTTTAAAAGAGAAACGATGGGAAACACAATCTTATTATACTATGTTGTTAGAGAAAATAATGAATAGTGTAATAAATCATAAAGTGCTACCAGGATTCAATGAAATTAGTGTTAATGAGAGTTATCACACATATGTGCCAAACACTAAAATGAATTTATTAACTTTATATAATGGAAGTTACTTATCTGTTTATCATTTTGATGTTGTTAACGTGGCAAATCATACGATCCATTTATTTGAGCGTTATTTTTACCGTGATGGGGTACGTGCTGTAAATATCAGTAAAACTACTCTTAAATCAGGGGAACATACTAATGTGTATGTGATTGAGGGTAATAAAAATGGATAAACTTAAATGGATGGATAGCTTTTTTCCAAAAACACAAAATCCTAATCGAAAAGCAAAAAACGAAACATTAAAAACAGGAATTATTATATGCCTATTTCTTATTTTTGCACTAGGGTTTTATTTATATACTAATCGTTCACATCATCCTAAACAATCTGTGAAAGCAACATTCGATGGTGCTTTACAGAAACAGTTCAGTAATGATAGTCAAGATGCATTGTATCAACATAATGAAATGGATATTGATGAAACACGAAAAGAATTAAATAATTCAATAGATAAACTGAGTCATGAACCTAACAATCAAATTATATCCTTAGAAAATAAAGTAAACGATTTATCTGATCAATTAAGTCATATAACTAAAATGTTAAAAACATCTCATGACAATGCAACTCATGTAACAAATCCAAAAGCACAAAATATTTCAAAAGAACAATCTAAAACTATTAATGTAAATAATCTAATTCACAGACCAATAGTTAATATCCCACCAACAATGATAAATACTTCATATCAATATTCAATACCAGTTCATCCCATTAGCCGTAATTCGAACAACTACGTCTGGGCTGGAACTTTTGTTGAAGGATATTTGTTAACTGGGGTAAATGGTGATGCAGGGATCAATGCAACAAAAAATCAAGGAATGGTTTTAATTCGATTAACTGGAAGGGGAACAATGCCAAATGGACAACATTCACATTTAATCGGTTGTATTATTACAGCTTCCAGTTATGGTGATTTATCAGGGAATACTGATGTTCTTCGCGTACAAACTATATCATGTGCGAGTAGAACAATTTCATTAGAGAAAAGAATATATGGCGCTGTATTTGATTGGGATGCTATGCAAGATCTCCGTGGCACCCCAGTTTTAAAAGCAGGTAATATTTTATCTTATTCAGCATTAGCAGGAGCATTAGCCGGACTAGGTAAAGGAATACAAAATTCTGGCACAACAAGTTTTGTCAGTCCTATCAGTGGTGGTACCACTATTATTCCAACAGGATCTATTTTACGACAAGGAATTGGTGGAGCAATCGAAAGTCCTTCTGAGAAGGTATCTGATTACCTAATGAAAATTGCAAATCTATATCATCCATTAGTCATTGTTCATGCTGGTAGACGAGTTACAGTTGTGTTCCAAAAAGGTTTTTGGATTGATAAACACCATCAAGAGTTTTCAACAACAAATACTACAATTGACGCACCTCAAGAAAAAAATGTTAACTCTAATTCATATGCAACGACATCACCACTAACAACATTCAATCAAATAGCATCCAATAATGAATCATTTTCACAAAATATTATAAACCGTTCAAAACTAATTTCTAATCAAGCATATGATCAAGCTATGCAACAATATTTACAGAAATCTAACGAGCTTCCTAAACAACAACCTATTTTCAGTTCAGTAGATCAGCGAGGATAATTATGAATATTAATCAAATTTATAAAACAATATCAATTTGTTTAAGCATCTTGGTTTTGTCAGGATGTTCTACAATATTCACTAATTCTGCTAGATGTCCATTCAAAGATGAGGGGGGATGTCAAAGTATCACAGATATAAATAACATGATAGACCAGGGGCGATTCACAGATAATGGTCGATTTGTCCAACAAGCTAATTTCACTACAAATCAATCTGGTTATGATAATCGATATGATTCAACCAATTTTTTTGGTTGGTCAGAACCAACTCCATATGCGGGTGAAACACTAAGATCAAATGATAAAATTTCAAGAATTTGGATAGCACCTTGGAAAGATAAACATGATGACTATCATGGAGAAAACTTTATCTATTTTGTTAAAAATAAATCGCATTGGATGCCAACTCCTGTAGAAGAAATTCAAAAAAAGGAGTTTGAGGATGCTAGCTAATATAGTAAATAGATTAGGGAAAGTTATTAGTTTCTTTTCAGGGGAAGATCTTGAACTCAATACTCATAAAAATGAACATGGACATTCTCTGAAAGATTATCATTATCCTTCACTTACAGAAGAATTACCCTATCTATATTACGATCCTCAGCACAAATTATTTTTCAATAAATATAATGCTGGAATAATCTATAAAATTATACCTCTTACAGGAGCGAATGAAAAAATCGCAGAGCAACTTGATACTATTCTTCGTAATAAAATATCTGATGATTATACCTTACAAGTGATAATGATAAATCATAATCAAATTGGTGCAAGTATTGATAGATTTTCTGATCAATTTAATCAGGAAGATGATACGTCACTTTCTAAGTTTGGCAATCTTTTAGAACAATATTATAAGAATGCAGCAGTGAAAGGATTTAAAACGCAAAATAATATTTTTGCATCCCTAAGAACTTGTGAATGTTATGTGATGTTAGATAAGGTTCGAAAAGGCAAAAGTGAAAATGATTTAGAACAAGAAGTTGGTCATTTTGCAATTAGTTTAGAAGCAAGTCTTACTGCATCAAGAATAGGGTTTATGCGTTGTAACGAAACTGATTTTCTTCATTTAATGAAGTTGATGTTACAACAAGATGTGAAAGATATTTATCCTGCTGAAATTAATTATAATGATAGCGAGCTATTAAGCCATCAAGTAGTTGACTCAAGTTTTAGATGTGAAGATAACAAGAAATTCTTAACAATTACGGGAGTAAACAATGATAATAAAAATTTTGAAACTGCAGTTACGGTCTTTTCAATAACCAAACTGCCTAAAGAATTAATGTTGTGGAACAACGTGAATAATTATGCGAACATTTTTGAGTTAGAACAATCAATCCCATGTAATCATATTATTTCAGTAATATACAAAGTTGATGACCAAACAAGAGCTTATACAAGGGCTAACATTAAGACACGAGATTTATCAAAAAAAGCAAAATCAAATTATGCAATGTATGTGAGTAACACAAGTGAATTAGCATCAAATTGGGAATCATTTAGAGATGATTTAGGCAGTGGAAAAACTAAATCAGTTAAGATGCTTTATAACGTTATCATTTATTCTGAACCAGAAAAAAGATTACATGATGTTGAAATGACTCAATCAGTGTTTAACTATAATGGGATTAAAATTCATGCGGTAGATAGATTACAAAAACCTTATTTATTTGTTAGTTTACCTTTTATGTTTACTGGTTTTATGGAACAGAGTTTCAAGTTACCAACACTTATGAATCATATTTCATCATGGAATGCAGTCCAATACATGCCAATTGTATCTGATTGGCAAGGAACAAATACAGGTATATTACTTCCAACTCTTCGTCATTATTGGTGTTTGCTTAATCCATTTGATAGTAAACTTGGTACAAATAACAATATCATAATTTGTGGTACGTCTGGTGCAGGTAAGTCATTTCTAGCCCAAGCATTAATAAAGCTAACATTATCAATTGGTGGAAAGGTTTATGTTATTGATGTAGGTGGTAGTTATAAAAAAACATGTGAATCTCTGAACGGAACTTATATCGAATATAATAATTTAGCAATGAATCCATTCACCCATATAAAGAATATTGGTGATTCGATTGATGATATTGTTGAACTATTTGAATTATTAGCAAAGCCAAGACTAGGCGCATCTGATGATGATTTAGGAACAATAAGAGAAGCTGTAATTCAAGTTTATAATGAGAAAGGTAATCTTGCAGTTATTGATTGTGTGAAACAAAAACTCTTGGAGTTATATGAGCTTGATAAGCAAACGTATCCAACAGCAAGTATTCTAGCGAAAAATCTAACAAGGTATTGCACTGATTCAGAACATGGAAAAGCATTTAATGCGCCATCGTCATTAAATCCTAACGATAGATTAACAGTGATCGACTTACAAGATATAAAAAATAAAAACAGTATTAAAGCACCAGTTTTATTATCAATATTTGCCCAAGTAAATCAACAAGTATACAACTCAGGACGAAATATTCCGAAATTAGTTATTATGGATGAGGTTGTGGAAAATTTAAAAGATTATCCTGCTTCTGAACGGTTTATTGATAAAGGATATCGATCTGCAAGAAGGTTCAAAGGTTCATACGCTACGATTGCTCAGGGTATTGGTGATTTTTTCGAGATTAAGGAAGCGCGATCTGCTTGGGACAATTCAGAAATAAAATTAATAATGCTTCAAAATCAAGAAGCGCTCAAAGCTTTTCAAGAAAAATATAGTTATTTTAACGAATACGAATATAACATACTTAGTAGATTTCCTAATTCCGAAGCTGTTGGATATTCACAAGTATTACTTAAAACAGATGGTGCAACATCATGGCATCGATTTTTTGTAGATCCATTTACCTTAGTAGAACAATCTTCAAAGGGGGAAGATTTTCAAACTGTTGTTGATTATAAAGCATTAGGCATGAGCAACTCTGAAGCGATTCAACGTGTGGCTGTTGAACATTATGGAGATAGATTCTATGCTGAATAAAGGATTCTTTTTTTCGTGTATTGTTCTATTGGCCAGTTTTATTGTCTTAATCGCAAATCATGAAAATACCCAAAAGATAGTTTTTGTTAACATGAAAACTGCAATTGATACACCAATTTTAATTTTAGCAAAAGAAAATATTTCAAAATCAGATAAAGAGAAAATCCTAGATGCTTACACAAAAGCTTTGCCGCATGTGATTTCTCAGTACGGAATTTCCAATAATGTTGATATTGTATCAAGTGCGGTTTTATATGGAGGACACAGCGTTGATATTACCAATGAAATAATTCTAAAAACAATTAATAAGGTAATGCATAATGCGTAATATCATATTTGGATTATTGCTAATAGTTCCAATATCAACAATTGCCGTAAATCTAGGTGTCTATGGCCAAATATTTCAAATCAAGGAAATGGATTTTAAAAGATTCATTTATGAAAAATTGGAAGTCCTTAAGGATAATGGAGAATTAAAAAAATATGAATTACAGGCTATAAAAAGAGTTGAGCATCATGTTTATTATCCAACGCCTCTAAATTTACCAACAACATCTAAAAAAATAACATTCAAGATTGACCCAAGTATTGTAGTTAATAAAACAATAACAGATACAAGCGGACACATTATTGTCGAAGCGGGTGAACACTTTAACCCATTTAAGCATATTCATTTAGATGAAACATTATTGTTTTTTAATTTCGAAGACCCAAGACAAGTATCATGGGCTAAAAAATATTCTCATTTAGTTATCAATCCCAAGTTTATTTTAACTGGAGGAGATATAAGAAAAGCAAGTGATATATTTGGCAAGATTTATTTTGATCAAGATGGAAGGTTAACGACTAAACTACAAATAAGAGCAGTTCCTGCGATAGCTGAACAAGATGGAGTGGAATGGAACATCACTGAATATAGTCTTAAAAATAATGGAGTAAAAATGTGATGAACCTGAAGCGAATTATTTTTTTATTAAGCATACTTCTCTCAGTTTTACTATTTAATCAAACTATATTTTCAACAGAGTGTCGAGGTCATTTTGTAAATCCAATAACTGACATTTGCTGGGATTGTTTATTTCCAATAACAATAGGCCATGCTGCAGTAGTAAAGGGCAGTTTGCCTGATACACCAAACCCATCTTTACCTGTTTGTTTATGTCCAGCGGGTATTGCATATCGATTAGGTGTCACCATAGGTTTCTGGGAACCATTTGCGCTAGTAGATGTTACACGAGATCCGTATTGCATGGTTAATTTGGGTTTAAAGCTTGATGTAAAAGATTCAGGATTAGGTGGTAGTGAAATGCCCGCTGCTGATGGGAGAGGCTCATTTTACTATGTTCACTGGTATAAATATCCATTGATATATTGGTTACAAGTTATTACCTCAGTTGCCTGCATGCAAAAAGGTGATTTTGATGTCGCTTATTTAACAGAGCTAGATCCAACATGGAATGACGATGAATTAAGTTTTGTTTTAAATCCAGAGGCTAGTTTATTCTCAACACCTATAGCAAGAGCATCTTGTTTTGCTGATGCCTCAAAGACAATGAGTAATCATGTTTTACCTATCGATAAATTATTTTGGTGTATGGGGTCGGAAGGTTCAACATACCCATTAACTGGAAATGTAGCATCTGAAACAAGTCCGATACAAGCAGCGACACTATTAGCAGAAAGAATGGATTACAAACTACATCGACAAGGAATCATTTGGGATTCTGTCGGTGAAAACTCACCTGCAATATGTCACACCTATCCTTCAGCAATTATGCCTAAAAGTCGTTATCGATATCAAATGACAAATGTTTTAGCTGATGCAACGAGTTGTCATCCATTTGGTCACACAGTGACATCATGGGAGATTGGACATAATTATCCAAGTGAAGGGAATAATTTTGGTTTTTTAATTTGGCGAAAACGTAATTGTTGTTTTTTATAAGAGTAATTAAATGAAAAAAATATTTATTCTCACCATTTTATTATTTTGTTCAAACTTACTAGCATTGTCCCGTGCTGATATTGAATCTGCGTTGAATGAAGGTAAAATGCAATTACAACAATTAAATCAACATGTCGATAGTCCTAAAGGGGCTATACTATTTATTTCCTTTTCAATGCCTGATTCATTGATTTTGCAAATGTCTGAACAGGCGAGTCACTATAAAATTCCTGTTGTGATACGGGGGTTAGTAAATAATCAATTCCCAGATACATTAAGAAAGTTTCTGCAATTACAAAAACTAGCCAAAAAAATGCATCAACATTTTCCTGGAATAGAGATCGATCCTATTTGGTTTGAACAATTCAACATTAAAACTGTACCCGCATTAGTTGTGACCAAACATATTAATCAATGTCCAGCAAACGAAGATTGTGCTCCAAATCAATTTGATGTGGTGTATGGAAATATTAGTATAAATAACGCATTACATTTAATAGCTAAAAATGGAGTTTCTGCAAACATCGTTGCAAAAACACTCTTGGAGAATTATGATGATAAATAAATTGATATTTATATTTCTTACTTTTTTTATTAGTAATGTTATTGCCGATGGAACATCAAATCAATTTAACCAATTTAAAACATACGCGAAAAATTTTGATTCACAACCTGCAAGTGCGGCTAAACTGTTGTCAGGAAATGAGATATCTGAACATTACACTAACAATCCGGTTCAAGCTAATAATTATGCGGGTGTAAAAACTACACAATCATCAATTGAATCAAATTCAATAGCTAATTTACATAATGATACTGCTGGTGAAACAGCATATAATGCATTTTCAACAAGAGAAAAATTTTCTATTAATAAAAGCGATCCTGAGATTCAAGCAGCTAAAATAATTGAATCAGATAGCTACAATATTACGCATGGTATTTCAGATAACAAAATAAATTGTCATCAAGAACCAGTTAACTGTCATGTGTCATATCAAACTAAGTTGTGTTTGACGGGACATCCTGTTCAAAAATATTGTGTTTCTTCTTTAGTTCCAGAAACAATTCATCAATCAAAAATAAAAGAATTTAATGGAAATGCATCCATGATCTCAATTGAGCACTTACGAGTAAATGGCACAATAACTAGTATATCTCTTAACTATCAGATTAATGGTAAGAGTGATTCAACTCCTTTTACAGTTACAGCTTATATCGCGGGTCAAGTTATACAATCAAAATCGATTACTATACCTAGTAATGTTAGCTTTGCTCGAAATGATTTACATATAGCTGTTACAACTGATCAACCGATTATACTTTCATTAAGTGGATATTTTAAAAATTTAAGTTCTGTGTCAGGTCAATACCATATTGAAGTAAAAACAGAAGAAACAACAACTCAGCTCATTTGGGAAAATAGTTGTAACAACATATCTTCTGAATGTAGTCTAACTGCTCATCAATGCTCATTTGGGCAACAAACAAAAATTATTAATGGTAAGTCATATAATGAATCATGTTGGCAATATCATGATATTTATACTTGTGGGCAACCCGAATCAAATAGTTGTTTAAATTTAATTGGGCAAGGATGTCAACAAATAAATTCATTGTGCAAAACTTATAGCGGAAATCAATGTATACAATATCAAGATAGTTATCAATGTCCAGTGAATCAATGTCCAATGAAAGTTGTTTGTTTAAATAATACTTTTTGTAGTAACGGTAATTGTACCCAACATATTTCTACACAGAATAAAAATTTTGGTAAGGATGTTTCTGAATTAGCAGCAGTTGGAAAAGGCGCAGAAGATGCAAACAAAACAAACGATATGACATTATTTTCAGGTCATCCACTTTCTTGTCGAAAAAAGCCACTTGGGTATATTAATTGTTGTGTAGATAAAGGTTGGGGTAAAAATATTCATCTTGCTCATTGCTCGGAAGACGAAAAGCAACTTGGGTATGATAAAGAACACTATCTTGCAACCTATATTGGTGAATATTGTTCACATCGATTACCTATTGTAGGAACATGTACGGATCACAAAAAAGTATATTGTGTTTTTGATAGTAAAATGTCTCGAATTATTCAAGAACAAGGTCGACTAGCCCAACTAGGGCAAACAATGGGAACACCTTCAGCACCAAATTGTAATGGAATTAGCCTAGAAGATTTTCAACGACTAAATTTAGATGAAATAAATTTTCAAAATCCAGTATACCCTTACCCCGATGGTACTAATCTGGATTCAGCTGGCATCATCGATGATCTAAATCCACAATTTCCTACAAATCAAGCTGTCATCGATAGAATAAAAGAACACCTAAATAATTTAAAAGAGGCGAAAGTATGAAATTACTATGTATTTGTCTCTTATGTTTTATTAATGTGATATATGCGAGTAATTTTGATCAGAGTCCTATTGGTTATCATTGGTATACAGTGACACCAACTATTAAACATTCTCACGCGATAAATCAGCCTCACAAATCCGTGAACAATATATCGCCTTATCAACGATTGCTTTTACTAAGAATGAAAACAAAAAATATTTTAGCGAATGCATTATTGAAACCTAATGTTACAAATACTACTAATTACATGGCAGTTCAACAATGGTGGGCTAAGAAAGATCAACAATTTGTTAGAAGTTGGCAAATTGCACTGTTATTACACCCAGATTTAGATTATCGATTAAATTTCCCTACCAATAATGCTGCAATACCTATTAGAAACGATGAATTAAAAATGTTAACTAGTAATACAGTTATGTCTTTGTCGAAAGAATACGGTTTAATCGTTTTTTATCAAGGAAGATCATTAATAGCAAAGAATTTCGCATCAATTTTAGGTCAATTTATTAAAACAACTCATTTCAACATAATTAGTATAACAACAGATGGCGTTGATATTGATGGTTACTTTAATACACGTTCAATACCTTTAAAAGATGTTCAGCAACGATTACACATACAAAAAAATTATATGCCTGCGATTTATTTGGTTGATTTAAAACATAAGAAATGGATGCCATTGTCTTATGGCTTTATCTCTTTACAAGATTTAATGACGAGGTGTCTCGACGTGGTGACGAATTTTAAACGATATAGTTATAAGGGATTAGCCGCCAATGAAAATGAATAAAATAGTTTTGTGTTTTATAATGTCTATCTGCTTACAACTAGCGATAGCTGATAATTCAACTATTAATACGATTAATGAATTGCTAAAGAAACAAGACGTTCCTTTGAATCACTCGTCAGATAATACAATTCAAATGCTGAAACAACAATATAGTATTATTTTTATTTTTGAATCAACTTGCCCACATTGTCATAGACTTGCACCAATTATTAAAGATTTTACATCACATTATCAAATACCATTAAAATCATATTCTATTGATGGTGGTGTAATTAATGGTATTGATTCGGCTCCGTTATCTGCAAAACAATTCAATGATTATTTTGTTCAACCTGGTTATCGTTTTGTCGTACCCGCAGTGTTTTTATTAAATAATAAAACCCATCATGCTTATGCAATGTTTTTTGGTGAGGCAAGTACTTATCAATTAGCAAAAAGAGCTAATAGTCTTGTCAAATATATTATGAGGCAGCAAGCATGAAAAGATGGTGTTGGATTTTTATATTAAGTTTTAATATTAACTTTGTATTTGCTGATGCAGGTGGTGATCTAAATCATTTTTTTAATTCACTTGGTTTTTCAGGGAACACTACAAGTTTTCATAGTTATCAATCACAAGAAGCTGGCTACGTTACAATGGGTTCGTTATATGAAAGAAACCAAGTGCGAGATATTCAAGTGATGCATGTTGAAGTTCCTGGTTATCGTTCAGGTTGTGGTGGGATTGATTTATTTGCAGGTGGCTTTTCATTTATAAAGTCAGATCAATTAATAAAATTTTTCCAGTCTATTTTATCTTCAGGTGGAGCTTATGCTTTCAATTTGGCATTAGTAACTGAGGTACCGGAAATAGCCCATTCGTTACAGTTTGTTCACACTGTTGTTGATCATATAAATATGAATAACTTAAATAGTTGTTCTATGGGTGAGGATTTAGTTGGAGGTATATGGCCAAAAACTAGAGCAACGAATCAAATTATCTGTCAAGATATTGGTCAAACAACAGGGGTATTTTCTGATTGGGCAGAAGCACGACAAAAATGTTCAACTGGTGATGAGACAAGTACGATGCTTGATCAAGCAAATAAAGATCCACGTTATCGAGATAGGGTATTAAAAAATAAAAATGTTGTTTGGGAAGCAATTGAAAAAAATGCTTTCCTTGCCCAAGATCAAGGTTTAGCAGAAATTTATTTATCATTATCAGGCACAATTGTTTTTGACGATAATGGTGGAATGACCACTTACCCCTCATTAATTACTAATCAAAACTTTATCAGAGCGTTGCTATATGGAGGACAAATACCAAGTTATATTTGTAATGATGATCATTGTTTATCGTTAAGTAGTTCTTCTACACAAACAATTGCACCTCAAAATGGGTTGGTATTTCAAGTCGAAACATTGCTACAAAATATCTATAATAATATTATCCATGATCAACCATTAACAGATGAAGAAAAAGGTATTATTGATTTAACTCAATCGCCGGTTTTCTCAATAATTTCCTCAGATGCAGAACAACGAATTGGATTACAGGGATCACATGTTCTCGCTGAATCTGTTGCTACTCAGCTATTAGCCCAATATCTAAATAATTCATTAAATATTGTTAGAACATCGCTAGCTGGACAGCAAACTGGTCAAGCAAATGAAAAATCACTTTATGAAAATTTGCAACGTGCTCAACAATTTGTAACTCAATTTAATGAAGAAAATCGAGAAAGATTTAATCAAGTGTTAGCTACAAATGAATTAGTGCAGAATATGCAATCCAAAGCATTAAATAATTTAACACCTCTTTTAAAACAAGCTTATCAGGATGGAGAGTCATAATGTTAACTTTATACACTCCAGTGGGTGGTGCATTATGCCAAGAAGCGTTAAATGCTATTGCAACTTATATTGGGACCTCAACGTTTCAAACTGGAATAAACATTGTTACAACTTTAGCTGTGGGTGCAGTTAGTTATCGATATATAGTTGGTAAGCATTTTGATATTTTATTAAAATGGGTTGTTTGCACTTACATAATTTTATTTGTTTTATTGGGTGTGAAATTGTCAGTAGCAGTCCATGATATCCAAAATCCATTAGAACCCTACAGCGTTGATAATATACCTTTGGGTATAGCACTTCCTTCATCTTTAATTAGTAATTTTGGTTTTGGATTATCACAATTGTTTGATGACATTTTTCATATGCCTGATGATCTTGATTATAATAAAACGGGTATGTTGTTTGGTTCCCGCGTGTTTTTAAGTGCTACTGCAGCAAATGTTACTGCTACACCTGAAACTTCAGAGAATTTATCAAAATTTATTAAGCAATGTATTTTTTCAAGTAAAATATTAGCAAGTCAACAAATTACACAGTCACAATTAAGAGACGCAAATAATTTAGCTCAGTTATATTTTACAAATGCGTCACCACTGTATCGCGTAGTACTTAACAATGGTGAAAATTTAACTTGTCAGCAAGCAGCTCCGATAATTAAGCAAGCACTACTTGCCTCTAGCCAAGTTGAATTAAAACGGTTAGCTAACCATATGACAAATGGTGATACAGGCAAATATGCTGCAGTGTTAGAATCTGCTAATCAATACTTAATGAATGTATCAAAAACTGGTTCAGAAATTCTAATGCAGAACATGCTTATTAATGCAACTAGACAAGCATTAAGAAATGATTTTTTTGAACATGGAAAAGCGGCAAATTTATTAAATTACACTTATACATCAAGCATGGATAAAATGCGTGTCGCTGAGGCTAATGGCTTTTTAATGACGGCATATCGTTTGCCTCTACTTATGACAGTTCTATGGATATTATCCATGAGCTTATTTCCTATAATTATTCTTTTAGCTTTTTTTCCATTTTATGAAGGCATTTATGCAACTTATTTAAAGTCTCAAGTATTTCTTTGGTCGTGGGCACCTATGTTTTCTATTTTACATTTTATTATGTCATTCGAGGCTTCAAAATATACGAATATTTGGGGACAAACAACTGGTGGCATCACTTTTTCGAATATGAATGCAATTGCTAGTGTGCAAAGTGATCTGGCACTTACTGCAGGTTATATAGCGACCTGTATTCCTTTTATTGCATATAGTATAACCCGTGGTTTGGCAAGTGCATTTAACACTGCCGCACAGTTTATTGGTGGCGTTGCACATAATCTTTCGACTTCAGAAGCGCAAAGTGTTGTATCTGGAAATATCTCAGAGGGAAATTATTCGGGATGGAATATGAATTATGATAATGTTAGTGCTCATAAGCATGATACAAATCGAATAGATTTTCATGGGTTGAATACTCGACAATTAGCAAATGGAAGTAGTTATACTCAAGCTGCAAATGGTAATACTATCATTAACTCACAATCTGGAATTTCACAACTAGCAACTCAAATTCACGCTGGAACAAGAGTCGTAGATAGTTTAAATCAATCAGCAAATAATTCTATTCATGAAGCAAAACAATTAAGAGCAAGTGCTGATCATCATTTGAATGAAGCTTTAAATCAAATGCATGCCCTAAACTCAAGTAATGGAATGGATATGCGATCCGGTGCAGGTTTGAGTCACAGTGATCAAGATAGTATTAGTAAAGATTTTCGAACAATGCGTGATACTGTCAATCAATATAACGAACATCATGATAAATCAAGTCAAGTATCTTATGATGATGTTGTTAGAGCTTCTATTAGAAGCAGAGATCAAGCCTTTGGAAAATTTGCGGATTTTTTAACCGGTGCTTCTGTTAGCGCTAGTGGTGGACGAACAGGAACAAGTTCACACGGAACACATATTCAAGAGTTTTTAAATTCAAGTGAAGGTAAAACATTTAGCGAATCATTAAATAATGTTATTTCAACAACAAAATCACAGCATTTAGATGCCACCCAATCAAGTCAATTAGGTTTATCCGATCAAGTCGCCGTTAATTTATCAAAAGCACAAAGTGATTCAACGCTTGCGGCAGCTGATTATAGTGATGCGATGACTTATCAAAGTGCGGCAAATCATGCAAATGATCAAAGTACGAGTATTGATCAAAATCTTTCACAGCAATTTAGTCAATGGGCAATGCAAAAATATGGTAATGATGCGCTTAGTATTTTAAGCGGTTCTGATTCAAAAAGTTTAGCAACACAGGCAGAGTGGTCAAATGAGTTTTTTAATTCTGCCGTTGGGAAATCTGCTGTGGCAAATGAAGTTAATAATATGATTCACAGTGCAAAAAATGGTGTAATGACTGAGTTTAATAATCAGGCAAACAATATTACAAAAAATTCGAATATTACTGAACAATATAAAGCTGACAAATCAGATATAAATAATCAAGCAACTAAACACCATTTTGGATCGTTTAGCAAACAACAACAGGCTGAATTATCATCTTTAATGCGAATACAACAACAAGGAAATTTAATGAAACAGAGTAATAGTATATCAGAAAATGTTAAACATCATATGAACTCTGGTAAAATGAATGTAGATAATGCAAGGGCACTTAGAAAACAGGATTTTAATGATAAACCAATAATAAACATTAATGTGAAAGATTCAAAATTTGGCGTTGGCAATGAAAATCAAATAGAACCGTATGAACTATTTTAACAACTGAAATGAGGAGCTTTTAAAATGATGATTGTTACGACTGATTCAATTCCTGGGAAAAAAATATTAGATGTGAAAGGGATTGTATTTGCCGAAGGCAAAGATTTAACTTCCTTTAATCGTGCGTGCGAAAACCGTAAATCTGCTATGACTTCGCTTTCGGTAAATGCAGAAAATTTAGGAGCTAATGCTATTATTGGCTTTAGACTGGAAAATTCAGCATCGGGTAGTAATGCAGCATCACTTTTATGTCAATGCTATGGAACAGCAGTGGTGATTGAATGAAGTTTTTTAATCGTATAATAATAACGACAAAAAGTTTGCAAAACACAGCTATTAGTTGTGTTAAATATTGGTGGGATGTAATAACTGCTATTCTATTAATAGTATTTATTAGTGTTATATCTAATCAATTTATTGGTGATATCTTTATAATAATAATAACACTTCTACTTATTAAAAGAGCAAAAATTTGTAATCGAAAAAATTCCGAAATTAATGTGGGCAAATTAGGAATGACGCTTCATTATAAAATGAAAAATATTTTAGTAATTATGATCGTCATGATAGTTTGGCTTATATTAATGAGGCATTATTTATGGAGTCTCGTGTAAATTCGAATAATAAAGGAATGCAATTGATCAGAGGTGGTCAGATTTTCCTTTATAACATGCGTATGATGGTTCAAGTTACCAAACAGATTGGAAAATGGGCTATATTCACTTATCTAATCATTGTGCTCGTATTGATTTCACCACAATTTTTCGAACATTGGCGAATTTTATTAATGCAATGGTACTGTGAATTACTGAATTGGATTGGGTTACATAATCTAACAGTTTGGTCTGGATTGCATCACCAAAGCTTCACGGTAAAAGCGTGGTTAACAAACTCATTAATTCAACAGCAAGCTGAAAAAGTTATTGGACAATTTGTGAATGATCTAGTTATAGCATTAATAGTAGGTCTAATTATTTACTTAGCATTCATGTATTTTTGGACAAAAAAATTTATTGAGAAAGGGAAAGCTTATACGGGCGAACAATTTATCTCAGGGACAAAATTATCTGATATTAAGGATATGACAAACTATATCAAAAAAACTGAATTGGGGCTTGGTGATTTCAAAATTGCAAATCAACTTTTTATTCCTACCGGTTCAGAAACACAAGGTAATTTAATTCATGGTTCAACAGGTACAGGAAAAACTCAATTAATGATGGATAACTTGGACCAAATTAGAGAAAAAGGAGAGCCAGCAATCATTTATGATAAAGAATGTGTTATTAAACCTTATTATTTTGATCCAAGCATAGATAAAGAATTAAATCCAATTTCAGAGTTATGTGAAAATTGGGATTTGTGGTTAGAATGTAGTAACCCTTTAGAAATGGGTAATAATGCTAGATTTTTAATGCCTAAATCAATTCAAGGCAGTGATCCATTTTGGGTTGATTCTGCGAGAAGCATTTTTACAACCACGGCATGGAAACTGAATAAATGGGAAAATCGTGATCCTATTACTTTATTAAAAGTATTGTTAACGACATCACTGGATGAAATGAGAACTATTTTAAGGGGTACTGAATCAGAGAATTTAGTGAATAAAGAAATAGAAAAAACAGCGATTTCAATTAAATCAGTTTTAGCAACCTACACGAAATCACTTCGTTTTTTAGCAGGTCTTTCCAAAAGTAATAAGCCAAAATTTTCAATAAAAGAATGGGTACAAGACGCAGTTAAACAAGATGGAAAACGAAAAGGCTGGCTATTTATTACATCACGCTCACAATATCATCGAGAAATTAAACCGCTATTAACTTTATGGCTTGGACTGGCATTTCAAAATATTCAATCCCTACCTGCGAATACAAAAACAAGAATTCATATTAAATTAGATGAAATAGCAAGTTTACAGAGGATGGAAGAACTTTCTGAGATGTTAGCTGATATTCGTAAATTTGGAGGTTGTGCTGATATTGGAATGCAATCATATTCTCAACTGGAGTTTTTATATGGGCGATCTGAAGCGGCCGTTATCGTCGATTTATTAAATAATAGACAGTTTTTTAGAAGTCCTACCTTAAATCCAACTGCAAAATGGGTAGCAGGAGAATTGGGTGATCAAAAAGTTGAAGTTATTCGTGAAAGTCAATCATATGGACCAAACTCGATCCGAGATGGGAATACAATTAGTCGTCAAGAAGAAAAAAGATTAACAGTTGAACCAACTGATATCACATCTCTTCAAGATCTTCACTGTTATGTTAGATTAAAAGGTTGTCCATTAGTCACAAAGTTAAAAGTTAATTATAAAGAAAGAAGAAAATTGATAGAGCCTTTAACCTGTCGAGAAATTGATTTTGATGCTTTAGAGAAAATTAATACTGAGATCAAGTCAGTAGAAAATAATCCTGCTGTAGAAAATGGTGTAAAGATATTAAGGGAGCTTAATGAACTAAATGATAGTGTTGGGCAGGATGCAAATAACTTGGAAAATATTCAAGATAAAGTTAATTCAATTAAAAACAAATATTCCATTGCAGAAAAAATCGAAAAAAATGAATCAACTTTGATTATCGACAGAGATATTTAAAATTTAAGTGAAACAACTATGATAACTATAAAACCAATTGGCTCACCCTCTGATGCGGCTCATTACTATATGAATAAAGATAATTATTACTTATCTGATCAAGATGGACTGGAACATGCTTCATCTTGGTATGGTGAGGGAGCAAACAGACTCAATCTGTTAGGTAAAGTTTCTGATGAACAGTTTCTTTCAATACTAAAAGGACATTTACCAAATGGTGAAATTATTGGGATAAATTCTCCTTATGAACATCGCGCGGGAACTGATGTAACATTTTCAATGCCAAAATCCATTTCCATTCTTGCGTTAATCGGTGGTGATAAACGTTTATTGGAGTGCCATGAAAATGCAGTAAGAGTCACGCTTAGTGAAATAGAAAAAAATTTAGCTGAAGCAAGAATTACGATTGATGGTCATACAAGCTTTGAGAAGACTGAAAACCTAACTATTGCATTATTTCGTCATACCACATCAAGAGCATTAGATCCTCTTGTTCACACACATTCATTAATTATGAATGCAACACAAAGAGAAGATGGTGCATGGCGAGCATTATCATCTGTTTCTCAAAAAGATAAGTTAAATCATTTTGATAATGGATTTCTAGAAGTATTGTATCGAGATCAACATTATTTCGGCATGATATACATGAGTGAACTTGCAAAAATGGTGAAACAATGTGGTTATGATATTTGTGTCAAAGATAAATATGGGAATTTTGAAATAGCAAGTATGCCTGAAGAAGTTATCGAATTTTTTTCAAAAAGAAGACAACAAATTCTTCAACGCATGAAAGATTGGGGATTATCGAGTGCTGCTGCGGCTCAAATAGCTACATATGTAACAAGAGAAGATAAGAAAGAAATTGATTGTGATGTATTACAAAAGCATTGGGATAAAGAAATTAAGGCTTTTAATGTTGATTTGAACGAAATTATATTAAATAGCAAGAAACAAAAACAAAATGAAACTTTTATAAATCCTGAAATTAAGTCTGTTAGTTATTCTGTAAAACAAGCAGTAACAGATGCTATTTCTCATATGTCTCAATATACGGTGAAGTTATTACACCGAGATATCGTTAGGCAATCATTTATGTTTAGTAGTGGTGTATTAGATTATGAAGAAATTGAAAAGGAAATAGATGATAGAATCAAAAATAAAAGTCTAATCGGAAAAGAACAAGAATATTATACAACTAGAGAACTTCTCAAAGTTGAAAAGAATGTTGAAAGCATGTTCAAGGACACCCAATCTTTGAGTTACCAATCAATCTTATTTCGCAGCGGTATTGATGCTGAAATTTTAAAAAATAAAGATAAATTTCAATTAATTAATGTTTATGGTTTAAAAGCAGAAAAGATACTTATTCAAAATTTAGTTGATAGTGCTGAAAATGCAATGTTAAGTGCAAAGGTATTACATGTAGGAAAAGTTCAAAGTCAATTGTTATCAAAACAAGTACAAAGAAGAAATGACACTATGGTTCAATGGTTGAAAAATAAATTGAAACCAGAACTTGTTTCTACAGTCGCTAAATATATTTATCAGCACTTAGAACGAGAGAATTGGTTTGCACAAAATAATGAGAAACTCGTAGTTATCCAGGATGCTCAAAAACTCAGTTATTTTGATCTAATAACTTTAAATAGGGTAACTGAACAATCACAAACAAAATTTGTACTTTTAAACAATGTTAATTCAACATCTGGATTTAGTGTTGGTAACATAGTTAGTACATTACAATCGGCGGGAATTAAAGAATATGATACTAGAAATTATGTAAACAAAGCTATGGTTGATATTGTTTCAAGTAAGGCAATCGAGGATGACATCTTAAATGAATATTTTAAAGCTTTCCCTGAGAAAACCTCTAGGAACTTAGTCGCAATTAATAAAAAACAACAAAAGCAACTTAATCAATTAGTTAGAAATGAACTGGTTAGTAGAAATATATTATCAACTAATCAACGACAATATTCTGTGTTAACGACACAACAGTTGAGCAACGAACAGAAAAAATATGCGAAATTTTATTCTATTGGCGATAAAATTACAATTAATACATTCACGAAAGAACAGAAATCATTCTTTATTTTAGAAAACAAAGATAATACTTTGACTGTTAGTGATAGATTTAATCGTATAAATGAATTAACTTTAGATGAAGTCTCATCAATGCAAGTTACAAAATCAACTGAAATATCTTTAGGTGTTGGCGACGAACTGTTATTAGAAAGTTCAATTTTCATGAAAAACTGGAAACTAGAACAAGGTCAAATTCTTAAAGTTTCAAAGATTCAAAAGAATGGAATTAGTGTTAAAACACAAACGGGGCAACATTTCCTTTCCTTAGAAAATTTGAAAAATTCTGTATTAAACTACAATTATGTAAAAAGAGTAAATCAAAATACTGAACATACTAATCAAGCTATCGTTATGATGAAATCTTTTCAAGTCAATAAAGAATTATTAGCTGAGATAGCTGAGTTTGCAGAAAATATAAAACTATTTACAGATAATGTTGAGTTGGCTCAAAGAAACTGTGATAAAGCTTCTTTAAATTGGCGCGCCATCGACATAGCAGGGCGAAAACCTGAAAACGCACAAATTAAAAGACTTAATGACAACGCACACGATGCGATTAGAAAAGATCTTGAAATTGTTACAAAATCACTAATCGAACCAAACACTGATACGACTAAAGTAGCAGTTGCTTATGCTATGGCTAAGCTTGGTGAGCGAGAGGCGGCCTATGAACATACAGAATTAATAAAAGAAGCATTGTTTTATGCTATTGGTAATGTTACTCACGAACAAGTTAATGAGCATATTGAAGAAAGAGTAAAAGCTGGAGACTTGATAAAAGCTGGAACATATTGGATTTCACCACATGCTAAAAAGCTTGAAGAAGATATCATTTCAGTAAATAAACTTAACCAAAATTCAGTTGAGAAAATTGTAAAGGATATTAATCAAATATCCATTCCTGATTATTTAACAGAAGGACAAAAAAATGCTGTAACTTTTGCTTTAACTTCTACAGATCGTTTTATTGCAGTTCAAGGTTTAGCCGGTACTGGTAAGACAACAATGATGAATCAATTTAAAACGATAGCTGAAAAAGTGAGAATGAATATTCATGAAGGTATTAAGGAACTGGCTGAAAAACATGGATATAAAGTTCAGGGATTAGCGCCAACACATAAAGCCGTTCAAAAGCTAGAGGAAAAAAATATTCCTGCTATGACTAACCATTCTTTTTTATGTAATGACTATAATTTTGATCATCATACTATCTTTATCATTGATGAAAGCTCAATGATTGAAAATCGAATTTTCCACGAACTTCAAACTAAAATACAAACTCTAAATGCTAGAGGAATATTTTCAGGTGATATGTGGCAGGAACAAGCAATTTGCAGTGGTAAACCATTTGAGTTGTCAATTAAGTCAAATTCTATAAAAACAATTTATATGAATAATATAATCAGACAATCTGGAAATCTTGATTTATTAAAAGCTGTAGAATCAGCATCTAAAAAAGATATATCAAAATCATTTGAGCAATTAGATAAGATTGACTCGAGTTATTATATTGAACGTGAAGAGGGTTATATTTCGAATCAATCAGTTATAGAAATACCACCAGAGAAACAAGGAGATTTCGATGATTATAAATTTATTCGTGATATTAATAATATATACACAGCGATAGTTGAGGACTATTTCTCACGTGTTCCAGAAGTTAGACAACAAACAAAGATTATTGCGCACGCTCATGAGGATAGAAAGAAAATTCACGAGGTTTTTCGGGCAGAGCTAAAGGATAGAAATTTAATAGAGAAAAACGAATGTGAAGTCACGCGATTTGAAAATAAAAATTTAAATCAAATTGAATTATTACATGCGAAAAATTTTGAAGTTGGGGATGTGTTAGGTTTTTATAAAAATTACTCAATTGTTAAGGCTGGTGAATATTTTACTGTTACAAATGTGGATATTGAAAAAAACAAACTTACTTGTAAAACAAATGATGGCATCACATTGAAAATTAACCCTGCAAAAATTGCTGCAAAAAGTCGTATGATAGCATATGGTATAGACAACTGTTCTATATCAGTTGGTGAAAAGTTAAGATTAACTAGAACGGACAAAAAACGCGGATGGCAAGCAAATGAAGAATATAGTGTAACTTCTATTTCTGATCATCTAGTATTATTAGAGAATGAAAAACATTCATTAACTATAAACTTAAATGAAAAATTGGATAAACATTGGGATTATGCTTATACAAGCACATCTTATGGTATTCAAGGAGATGATTCTTCATTTATTATAGCACTTGAATTAAGTTATCGAAAAAACGTTACTACACATAAATCTCATTATATTGATATTAGTCGTGCTAAGTTACAGGCCACTATCTATACCGATGATAAAAATGCATTGCTTAGCAGATTAAATGATCCAGCAAAACAATTCAAATCAGAGAAGACTTCAGCATTGGAAATCTTGAAGTCAAAACAACTTATTGACCAAAATAAAAGTTCAAATAAAACAAAAGATAGAGATGAAAAGACTAAATTTATTGACGCATATCATATTATTCCCCAATTACATAATAGAGCAAAAGAAGTTGTAATACATTTATTAGGTCAACCAAAATCTGATGATGGTGATCATCTAAGATATAGTCATAGTGAGCAATTTGGTGGTGAATCGAGCCATAAAAAACAAGGTAGTTTATTTGTAGCAATTAAAGGAGAAAAACAAGGTCTATGGTATTCACATAAAACAGGTGAAAGTGGGAATATGTTACAATTAATTCAAAAAAAAATGAATTTGGATTTTAAGGAGAGTTTGAACTATTCCGTTAAATTACTAGGACTATCATCTGAGCAGCTTTTTAAGAGTGATCCAATTAAAAAAAATACTTTTACAAAGACAAATAAAATAGATAAATCAAATCCTAAACATTGGACGAGCAGACAAAAGAATAGTGTTAAATATGCCAGGAAAATTGCTTCAGAAAGTACACCTTTAAAAAATACGCTTGCTGAAAGATATCTAAAACTACATCGTGGAATTAATTTTGAAGATATTAATGGATATATTGATGATATCCGCTTTCATCCAAGCGTTTACTCAAAAATTAATAAAGCTACATTACCAGCATTAATTTCTATAGCAAGAAACAATAAAGGAGAAGTTCAACTTGTAGAAGCTATTTATTTAGATGAACAAACAGCAAATAAAGCTATTGTTAGCAAATTAAATAAACAAACCTGGGGCGTAAAATATGGAGCTTCTTTAAAACTTAATGATACTAAGAAAAAAGATATTAATGTGATAGTTGAAGGGGTAGTTGATGGGTTGTCGATATTGGCATCAAATAAAAATGTTAGCGTTAATATTACTTATGGCAAAGGAATGTTTGAAGAAGTAGCATCGAAAAGTGATTCCAAAATCAATATTATTGGTCTTGATAATGATGGAGGATTAGAGGAGTTTGTTAACTCATCATTATTAGATAAACTTTATACCAATCGCAGGTTGTGGTATGTAATGCCAAACACACGTGAAGATTTTGATAAAACGGATATGAATAATGTTTATCTAGAGAATGGAAAGGACGGCATAAGTAATATTTTATATAGTTCGAAATTACTTTCATCATTTATCAATCCTGATAAACAACAAAGTTACTCATTGAAATCAATAATTGATAATCAAGGTAATCTTGATAATATCAAGCTTGATAAGTTAATTACTAATGAAGGATCATTAGAAAGAGATATTCTTTTCAGAACATTAATGGCTCTGAAGAGAGATACAAAAAGATTAAACCAAATACAACAGAAATTAGATAATAAATATAATAATGTGCACTTTACAATTAATTCAACTGATACAATTAAAATAGAAACAATTAAAAACGATATAGAATCTCTGAAACAGTGTTTATATCAGGATTTTACACAGCTTTATAAAAGTATAACGAGAACAAATCAAGTTAACACCTTAAGAGCAAATGAAATAACACATAATAGTCAAAAAATCATTGAATGAAAAAGTGGGTATATTTAAATATATAATTTATTTGGAAAAAATAGATAACTTGTTATTAATAAAATACGGTCCATATATCCAGCATTATATCAAATGATATGCAAATCGCACACATCGGATATTTTAGATTTTTCTACACTATAATTAAAAGAATATTATATTAAAAAATTCCCCATATATTCAGGAGTTAATATAAAAGACTAAGTAATTAAACAAATCTGCTGCAAGGTTTCGATTTTGAGATGTGTTGTGTATTAAGGAAAAAAAATGACTGCAAAAATTAAATATTTTACTCTTATTTTAACAAAAATATGGAGATGTATGAAAAAAAACAAAATGTCTGCAAAGCAAATCTTTTGTAAGATTAAATCAACTTCCTCAAAAATGGGTAAAGTATCAGATATTGAAGGTTCAAGCAATGTTATGCAAAGTGTGTGTGTATTGATGCTAGACCACGGTCAAAATAATTTTGAAAGATACGGGGTATGTAGCATGATTAGTTATGGTCTTGCTATTACAGCAAAACATGTTGTCTACAAACACTGTTTTGAAAATAAGCAACCAGTGCGAGTCTTAAGAAAAAATAGTAAAGGTGAGGATGAAAATTGGGTTGCTACTAAAATCGATATATCAAATGATTCTGATATTGCTATTTTACATCTGAGACCAACAGAAAAAACAAGAATTATAGAACCAATTCAATGTATAACACTCGATTTCGCATATGTTGGTGAAAATGAAAATATATTCATGTTTAGTTTTGATGGATCAGTTAACAACGATGATCAAAGTGTTTCTTTGAGTACTAGTAGCATTCACTCAGCTATTTCTGAAGTATTTCCATTTAGACGTGATAAATCAAATTTATCGTTTCCTTGTTTTGCATTTAATGAAACAACCAACCCAGGAGATAGCGGAGCACCGATATTTAATTCTAACGGCAATATGATAGGACTTTTAAGTTATAGCTTAGAACTTGACCCAACAGTTCAGGAGATAACAAACTACAGTTATGGATTATATTTATGGGGAGGTATGGGAATTGAACTTGAAATTAATCGAGAAAAATTTTCATTGGGTGAATTACATGATAAAAATGAAATTTGTATAGAGAATTATGACTATTTAGTTCAGCATCAAGATGAGCATAACCAGAAATATTATACTAATAAAATCATTAAAGACTATATGCAGTTACATGATAAACTTTTTCATAGAACTAGTTTTAAGATTAAAAAATTAGGGTTTAATGGTTTTGTTCATTCTATAATCAATGATACCGAATTATATGCTATAGAAGATGGTTTTATTACTATGGATAATAAAGAATTATACTTGAATATATTAGACACAGTTTTTAATAAAGTAAGACAGGATTTAGATAATCCCCGAATAAAAAGCATTAAGGCTGGTGAAATATCTAGCTTACTATTGATTGAAGATAAAGGTGAGACTTTTTCAGTAAATATTAATAATTTGAATGTGTTTATTGAAGCGAAATTAAAACGAAGATTTTTGATAGGAGAACAAATTCGTAACAATGATATTGTTGGTTATTTGAAACTATTTACAGAACCAGAAATTCCAATAAATAAAAAATTTATACTAATATTCAGTGTTGGATGGGAAAAAGGAATAGTTCTTAATTTAAATGAAGTCTCTAATGATAAGGAATATTTAAGTTATTGTTTAGCTAGTTATTATAATTTATTAGCATTTCGGAATAGGATGTCTATTGATAACGAAACTTGGGAATTCTATTCGAACAATTATTTTTTTCCATTTATAAGTTTAGATGATCGACTCATAAAAATATCTAAGCCTGAAAGTTTTGGGGTTTCTAATACCACATTTTTGCAAAGAGTATTCACATATTTCCAAGAAAATAATTTTGAATCCCAACTAAATTTGATAATTGAGGATTTCGCATCTAGTGATATATTGAGACCGCATATTAAAAAACTTACAGAAGCACTGCAACACTTCTCAAAGAATGAATATCAAAAGGTATTGGATATCAATAGAGGCATAATTAGTAAAACATTTTACGGTGACAAATCACAAAATAAACAAATGCATCTGAATTTATTGTTTCATGATAAGTTTAAAAAATTTCTTGAAGAAAAACTACTTCCTGACATTAGCGATAGTTCTGATACTATGTTTGTAGAATATCTGAGCATTATTAGCTTTCATTCACTTTATCAAATTCATTACATTTTAGGTGGCGGAGATGGTGTTATATTTAAACTAACTTTATGAAAGTATATCTAGGGTCTATTCAAGCTAGTTTAACAAAATTAAAATTATCAAGTTTTTATTTATTATTTTAAGGAATAACCTTTTATGATTGATCAAGATTTTAATAAATTTTTGGAAGAATATGGGCATTTGATTTACACAGTTAATGAATTAGATTTAATTATACTTAGGGGGCATTTGATAATTGAAGATGAGCTTAAAATAATTATTTCTAAATTCGTTTTTCATAGCAAATATATTCCAGAGGCTCGACTTACCTTTTATCAAATGGTTAACATAGCTAGATCTATGACATTAGACGAATCAAATAATACTATTTGGAATATAGTAATAACTTTAAACAAAATTAGAAACATTGTTGCACATTCCATTGGATCGGCTAATTTTCACAAGCTTATTAATAAATTAAAAAAACATTTTAATGATGAGTTTAAGGATGGTGTACCTTACAGATGGAGTGATGGTGATGATACAAATGGTTTACGTAATTGTTTGATTTTATGTATTGCTTTTCTAAAAGGATTCCAAGCAGAAATCGTTCGTTATAAAAGATATGTTAAAGCATTAGATTTTATTGTAAATCCTCATAGACATAAAAACAGCTAGATGTAGATATTATTTATAATATACACGGTATTTTGGATAAATTGATCACAACTTAATTGAATAGTGGTATATAATAAGTGAAATTTATGTTGGTAAATCATTAATGGTGACTTGTAAAAATTGTGAATGTGAAAATCAAGATGATAATCAGTTCTGTACCAATTGTGGGAAAAAATTAATATCAAAAATAGAGTGTAAAAAATGTGCTTTTCAAAATGAAAGAACATATAATTATTGTATAAATTGTGGAAATAATATTGCAAACTACGAAGTCACCAAAAGAGAGCTCATAAACAAAATAACATTTTATTATACATTAGTTTTTACATTGTTATATTCAATCATAATTAATATAGAATCGTACAACAAATTAGCTAACATCGGTTCCCCTGTTGGAATGATGGTTGGTGCAATTACAGGGACCTTTATATTTATAACACTTTGTACCATGGTTGTATCTTCTATTATCTCAATTTATACTTTATTTGTTAGAAATAGAAAATATCATATTAATAAAATAGTTTATATTGTTACATTGATAATAGTTTTAATCATTAACTTAACTTATTAGGTAAAATACAATATGTATTGCCCTCAATGTGGTATAAAAAATAAAGATATAGCAAACTACTGCTGCAATTGTGGTGCTAACATTATCGAGCATAATTCTCATTCGAACGACTCTTCCAACATACAATTAGTTGAGTCAGCTTTACTAACTAATAAAAATTATAATAATGAAACTACAGCAAATAATTTAATGCCTGATAAAAATGAAAAAATAGCTTTATTAGTTTTACTTTTAATATTAATTGTAGTATTCATTACGTTAATATATTTTATGATTATGCCAAGAATATTTCCCCAAATTAGACAAATGGCAAACACTAAAAAAAGTACAATAAAAGAAAATACACATTATGGTATAGCAAATGTCGAAATGTATATTGCAAACATGAGTAAGAATACACCTATTAATATTGGGAATAATTTAATTTTAAGAAGAGTAAAATATGACCTTAGTAACAAACAGTTAATTTTAAATATTTCTACGGATTTTAGTTATAAATATCAATCACCTGATGAAGTTAAAAAATTTAAAATGTTTGTTGATAGCTATATAAAATCAAGTTGTAGCAAGAGACCCTATCAATTTTTATTATTACACAATTTTTATATTAGGTTGAAATTTTATGATAAATTTAACAGATATTTTAAAACACAAAAGATTAATCATACTACATGAA
>CAYGUK010000025.1:0-41889 GCA_964352985.1 uncultured Legionellales bacterium | reverse complement strand
ATTCTGATCTACCCAAAGATTTCAGAAATATTATAAAAGCAGCGTGTGAACAACTGGCGATGGGGAGTGCAGGTTTACATTTTATGGGTTGTAAAAGTGCAAGAGATAGAACCGCTTTTGTATTTTCTGCGATAAATGCGATTGTCGCGGCTCCTAATTTGTTAGATAATCCGTATTGTTTATTTCTAGCAATGCTTAAAAATTTAAATACAGGCCATCAGACTCGTTGTCACGATAAACACGCAGCGACAGTTAAAATCGATGTTGTTCGAAAAAGTAAGCGACAAGCGAATGTGGGGATAACGAATAACCAAAATAAAAGAATGACATTTCCATATACTTCATTTTTTCCCGAAGATCTATTAAATCAAATGGTATTAATCAAACCTTTTTCAAAAGTATTAAAAGGCAGTGATATTTCCAGGGAAATGATAATTAGCCAAGACGTGTCTTATGAGCTGATACGTAGAATTACAGCAATAAAACATGTTGATACAGAGGACTCTGATGTTGAATATTCAGATGATGAACAAAATGATGCTGTTTTTGAGGAAGAAAGAGATTCGATAACTACAAAATCATTTGGCGTAGGATCTAAACAAGTTGGATCAGCTGAATATAGGAGTTTACCTGGATTAGAGGATAGTGATTCTGAAAGTTATCTTGATGCAGAATATTTAGAAGGACTAGAAGAAGGTTCTTCAGAACAGCTTGAAAATCAGGCGCTGCTTTCATATAACCATTCTAGTTTTTTTGAAGAAATGGATAATGATGATGAATCAATAGAATATAATAACGGAAAAAAACTCTAATGAATATATTAGACTAAATATAACTTTATATTGCAATTAACACCAAGAAAATCAAGCTTGACCCAAATAAACTTTTAAATCATTTATGTCATCTGCCGAGAATTTTAATCCAAGTTTAGTTCGCCGCCATAAAATATCGTCTACAGTTTGTGCCCATTCTAGGTGCTTAAGATATAATACTTCACGCTCATATAAACCATGACCAAAATGCTGTCCCATTTTTTCTAACTGATTACAATTTTTTAATAATTCATAAGATTTAGTGCCATAAGTGTGGGCATAACGATGACAAATTGAGTCATCTAGCCAAGTAAATTCTTGCGCTAAGGTTTCAGTAAATTTAGTCATATCACCATTCGTGATATCACCACCGGGTAAAATCGTTTCTCGTGTTGAATTGTTTTTTAAATGGGGAAAAAAGGGTTTTAATTTAGCGACGACAGATTCCGCTAATTTTCGGTAAGTGGTAATTTTGCCACCGAAGATAGTAATAAGTGGTGCTTGTTCAGCGTTGAGTTCTAACGTGTATTCTCGTGTCACCGCAGATAAATCATCCACGCCATCACTTAATAATGGACGCACGCCAGAATAAGTGTGAAGTATTTCTGCCATGGTTGGGGGATGACTAAAATAATGTTTGATGACGTCAAGTAAATAAGTGATTTCATCTTGTGTAATTTTAACTAATCCTGGATCACCGGAATAAGCAATATCTGTGGTACCAATAATGCAATATTTTTCAAGATAAGGGATCACAAATATAATTCGACGATCATGATGCTGTAATATATAAGCGTTATCACCTGAGTAAAATTTAGGTGTAATGATATGACTACCCTGGCATAACGTGATCCGGTGTTCACTCGGGACTTTGATAATTCCGTCTCTCACATTTCTTACCCAAGGCCCAGCCGCGTTTATAAGTAATTTACTTTTGATACTATTTTTTTGATTGTTATTACGATTAAATACTTCAACTTCCCAATGATCAGGATGACGAGTAACACGATTCGCGCGTGTGCGGGTTTCGATTGTTGCATGATTATCTCTAGCACTCATGGCATTTAGGATCACTAATCTCGCATCATCAGCCCAACAATCAGCATAACTAAAAGCAGTTTTATATTTTGCGAGTAACGGATTATCTTCTAATGGTGCTAGTTTTAATTTTTTACTTTTCTCTAATGTTTTACGTTTGGCTAAATGATCATATAAAAATAAACCACATGATATCATCCAACTTGGTCGCAAGGCTTTGCTATGTGGCATGATAAAACGCATGGGTTTGATAATATGAGGGGCTTTATTTAATAAAACTTCTCGTTCTCGCAAAGCTTCTCGCACTAAACGAAATTCGTAATATTCTAAATAACGCAAACCACCATGAATGAGTTTACTGCTTGCAGAAGAAGTACCCGACGCTAAGTCATCTTGCTCACATAAATAAACATTTAAGCCACGTTCTGCACAATCAGCAGCAATCCCACATCCGTTAATACCACCACCAATGATGATAATGTCATATTCATTTGCCATAGAATTTTCAGCGTTATTCAAAAAGAGAATGATAGGATAAAACTAAAGGTAAATAAAATTGTTTCAGATAGTTAAATACAATTTTTAAACAATAAAATGATTTTATAACATTTTGGCAAATTATCAATTTTTAGTAATAAACGGTGTATCCCAATCACGGGATATCGTAGTTTTTCATAAGAGGTGTATCATGTGCTTATTGAAAAATTCAAAATATAAAGTGAGAACAACATGCCAAATATTGAAGTTAGTCCCCCTCAAAAATTTATAGATGGATATTGTTGGCGTCAACCGATTGAAAGTAAAGAGGATGCAATAAATTTTGTAAATCAGCTAAGATTAATGTGGAATGTCGCTTATGACGAATATATTAGAACATCAACAGTTGGAATTCCGGTAGAAATTAGACGTCTAATATTTGCAAAGGCAATAGTCGCAGCTCGATTTCCAGATGCTGAGAAATTATTATTTCAATATGAACCAACTCCTATGCCTGTATTAAATGGTGGGTTTATTACAAAAGAAGAATTTGAAACAATTCATAAGGCTCTTGTAGAACAATTGAGGACTGTAAGAACAGAAGACGCGGCAACAGGCCAAATACAAGGAACTTCTATCGACGACTTAATCCAACATGCGGCAAATTTATATGATGATACAATAGCGAGGAGATTATCTTCTCAACCAACCCCAAGCGTTAGCTTAACTTCGTAATTATTTTTTCAAATTTATATTAAAGTAGGATTTAGTAATTACAACAATATTGCTTAATTAAGTTAGACTATTAAAATTGTTAATAAGTGAATTACTCAATATACCCATTCTGCAATAAAAATTTGCTATAACCGCCCCAACTATAACCCACAATATGTTTTTTACCGGTTGATAAAACAGGGACACCAGAATTTGGGAATTCTTGATGGAAGGCTTCTTTACATTTCATATTTCGTTCAATGTTACATTCATGATATGAAATATCATGCTCGGATAAAAATCGTTTTGCTTTCGCACAATAAGGACACCAATCTGTCATATAAAACGTTAAACTGGGTTTCTTTTTTGCGATGGCCGTGGGGCTTTGAAGCGTGCCGACTAATAGTAACAGAAACATGACACTTGCCAAGATTAAGCTATTGATAGTTAGGCGGCTTTTCATAATCAGGATCCTATTGGAACGGGTTCTTACTCTAATAATAGATGACTCTCGCCAAATTGCAGTGTTCGGTTGTTTTATTGTGGGTGAGACTTACATCAGATGTGCTTGTTTAATTAGATAGATTTTCAAAGTTTAGGCGCGATGATAAGGATGATTAATATTAATGGTATGAGCGCGATATAATTGTTCGATTAAAATCAACCGCACTAAAGGATGAGGTAGCGTTAAATTTGAAAGTGACCACTTTTCATTTGCGCGTTGTAAGCAACTTTTCGCTAACCCATCGGGACCACCAATAATAAAATTTATTGTCTTCCTACTTTGTTGCCAGAATTCTAATTTTTTAGCGAGTGCTTCAGTTGACCAGGCTTGGCCTTTCACTTCTAATGCAATAACTTCATCATCAGAACTGAGTTTATTTAAAATTGCATCACCTTCTTGTTGAATGATTTTTTCAGTGACGGATTGTTTGCTGCGCTTGGCTAAGGGAAGTTCAATGAGATTAATATTGAAACTGGCGTTTAAACGTTTATGAAATTCTAAAAAACCTTCGACCACCCACGTTGGCATTTTGGTTCCAATTGCAATGATATTTAATTTCATTATTTAATTATGAGCTTCATTTTCAGAAATGAGATTGGCATCCCACAATTTTTCTAATTGATAAAATTCACGAGCTGTCGTTTGCATTATGTGGATAACGATATCGCCGAGATCAACTAAGATCCATTCTGACATTTGTTCCCCTTCAACCCCTAAAGGTTGAACACCCGCTTGTTTAACGGTTTGAACTAAGTTATTACTAATGGATTTGACATGTCGAGTGGAAGTCCCAGTACAAATAATCATTTCATCAGTGATACTAGTGAGAGGGCGAACATCGAGTTTAATGATATTAACGGCTTTTAATTCTTCTAAGGCATTGATCACAATCGTTTCTAATTCATGGTATTGCATATTATATGTATTTATTTCCTGATTTCATTAAGTTCAAATCATACCTATTAAATGCATGCTTGTGAAGCATTTCAGGCCACGATTAACAATCGTAACGCATCAAGCGCCAATGTGATGTGATGTGCAAACGCAAGACGTTGTTCAGTTAAGTTCTTTAACGCATTTATTTTTTCCTCTAATTGCGGTGTTGGCGAAATAGAGTGTAGTTTTAATAAATGTTTATTTTCTTGTAAAAACTGTTGCTGGATTTGCTGGGTAAAATCATGGCTTATTTCAGCAATCAAACCATCAGCTTGAGCTTGGGCAATTTTAATCAATTGACTAATATCATCGTGAAAATGTTGCAAAATGGGTTGGGTATCACTTTGTTGATGATCGATAACTTCCGCATTAATTTTTTCTAAACTAATTTTTTCCGCTAAATTATTGTGGCGATGATCGAGTAAAATACGTAGCGGTTTTTGCGGTAAAAATTGGTGTAATTGTAATTCTTTGGGGTACGATAAGCGAATTAAAAAGATGGCTTCTAATAAAAGTTCACCGCTTTTTAGAGTAGAATGTGTTCCTGCTGGGAGTTCGCCTATGACAGCATTACCTAAAGCTGAGTTAAGAACCAGCTCCATGCCTTCTTTAATGATTTTATGTTCAAAACTTAAAAATTGTAAATCTTCTCGTAATAACGCGAGTTTACGATCAAAGCAGGCGAATTGTTCTTGTTCTTTTATGCCTGGGAAATAGTCGACTTTTAAATCATCGCGCGGATGAATTTTTGCAATTTTATCATCTATCATATCAAATTCGATGCCGTAATATTCGAGTAATCGATGACAAAATGGAATGAGATTTTTATCATTGTCTAATTGTTTGATAATAAGTTGTAGATGAGGGACATCAACATTGGATAGTAAATTAAATTCCAATAACTGATCTTTTGCCTGTTGAATTGTTGCTTGATAATGTAAATGTTTTTCTTTGGCCAGTTGTAAAATATCAGTTAAATCTTGAGTGAAGTCTAATTCAGCTAGCACAGCTAATATGCTGGGGTCGTATTCTAAAAAGGCATTAAATACTTCATGATATAATTTATAGAATATTTCTTCGCGAGAATTTTTAATGATACCCACATAAATATGGATATGATGTTGTTGGCCAATTCTATCTAAGCGACCAATACGTTGCGCGAGTAAATCACTATTTTCAGGTAAGTCATATAAAATTAAATGCTGACAAAATTGAAAGTTTCGGCCTTCACTGCCAATTTCAGAACAAATTAATAATTGGGTTGATGAATTTGCCATTGAAAATTGCGCGGCAATTCTATCGCGTTGAATTAAACTTAATTGTTCATGGAAAACATTACAGGGGATTCGATATTGTTCATTTAAGGTATCATTTAATGATTTTGCGGTATGAATATCTTGGCAAATTAAGAGGATTTTATCATTACCTAAAGATTCAATGGTTTTTACTAGCCAAGCTAATTTATCATCTTGACCATTTATTATTTCAGCATGAAGTGTTTTTTCTGGGAATCCTTTGACATTTTGTCTCGTATTGCGATAAACATAATTTGAAATGCCATGGTAATTTAATAAATATTGCGCGAGGGTAAGTGGATCCGCATAATTTTTTGGATCAGCTTGATAGATTGTTAACTCTTCAGTTTTAGCTATTGTTAAAATCTGGTCAAAATCCTCTGGTGTAATTTTTTCATGTTTCATTATTTGATGAATGACACTCGCAATGAGGTGGTATTGGTATTGTTGTTGCTGAAATTGATTAAAATCATTAAATCTTAAAGGATCAATTAATTGCAAACAGTGAAAATATTGTTGTAAACCTTGTTGCTCTGGTGTTGCAGTTAATAGTAATAAACCTTGACTTTGCTTTGCTAGCAGAGGAATAAAATCGTTTTGTTGATGGCTCGAAATAATATGATGTGCTTCATCGATAATTAACATATCCCAATCGATGGCTAAACACTGTTGTTGTAGTTGTTCATTATTCAGTAATAATTCATGTGAAATTAAAATGAGTTGTTCTGTTGCGAAGGGATTCTCGCCATCGATATTTTCAATACGTTCTTGATCAAAATAACTCAATGCCATATTAAAACGTCGTTGAAATTCAATTATCCATTGGGTACAAAGTTGTTTAGGGACGACAATTAACGCATTTTGGCTTAAGTAATTTAACATTCTTTTACGCAAAATTAATCCAGCTTCAATGGTTTTTCCTAAGCCCACTTCATCTGCTAACATGATAC
Source organism: uncultured Legionellales bacterium (assembly GCA_964352985.1). GTDB lineage: Bacteria > Pseudomonadota > Gammaproteobacteria > JAHCLG01 > JAHCLG01 > CAYGUK01. The sequence continues at coordinate 35,162 of CAYGUK010000025.1, read as the reverse complement.
GTGGATGATGATTGGCAGCAAGACTATAAATAATGTGTAATTGATGCGGTAAAATATCAACTCTTGCGCCTTGGCAACCATATAAGGGTGACTGCATGGCTTTCACAGAATAATAATTACATAAATAACGTAATTCAAATGCTGCCATATCATCAAAAATATTATTTAACAAACGTTTTTTGACATAATTTAATTGATTAAATTCACTTAAATCTTGTTCATGAATGATTTTTTTATGACCATTAATTTCTATTTCGTAACTAAATAAGTGCTGATCTTTTTGTCGATTAACGATTACAGCTGTTTGATTATCTTTTAAAAGTATCGTTTCGCCTGAATGAAATTTCGCACGAATTAAATTATTATCGTGGCTATATGTTCTCGTTTCACCCACCGCTTTAAATTCAAGCGTGATGGTGCGTTGATTAATATCGGTGATACTACCTAAACCTAATTCAGGTTCTAAATTGCTAAACCAGCGTTGTGAAATAATGTAATGTTTTGTCATGATTGATATAGTTTATGTTGATTAATATAGTTTAAAACGGTATCCGGCAAATACCTTGCTATCTGCTGGGGATGATTAACGTTTTCTCGAATTTGAGATGAGCTCACGTCAATTAATTTTGTTGAGGGCTCGCTAAATATAAAGCCCTTTGCAACAAGGTGCAATTGATTTTTATTTTTTGCTAAATGCCGTGTATAAAAATCACTGGCATTTAAATGATAATGTGGTCGAGGAAAAATAATAATGTGTGCGTAGTCAAGTAATGCTGACCAATCTCGCCATTGTTCGATTTGATTAAATGAATCCATACCCATAATAAATGCTAAAGAAATATTTTCACCCACTTCTTCGCGAATTGATTTTAATGTTAACACGGTATAAGAGGGGGTTTCACGATGTAACTCTCTTTCATCAATTTTCATGTGGTTATTATTTATAGCGAGTTTAATCATGGCAAGACGTTGTTGCTGATTGGCTGTGGCTTTATTTTTTAAAACAGGTGTTTTACAAGGAATAATGTTAAAGTCAGATATACCAAAAGCTTGTTGTGAATTTTCAATTAAATTTAAATGACCGTAATGAATCGGATCAAATGTTCCACCTAATAATCCTAATACTTTCATGCAACACCTTGCATTTGCCATTTAGGATCACTTAAGGCTAACGCTAAATTTTGTAATTCTAACCAAAATAAACCAGGTTTAATTCCTTTTAATAGTAATTCAAGTTGATAACATCGTGTTAACATTTGTGAAAAGTCTGTTTCACGAAATTGGGTAAGTGCTTTTTTGATTAAGGGTTTGCGATTGGCCCAAACTCGATATTGACTTAATACGGCATCAATGGGATTTTGCCTTAATGAGACAGCCATATTATAGAGAGATCGAATTTCTCGGGTGATGGCCCAATGGATTAAAATGGACTCTTGTCCTTCTTCTTGAAGTCGATTTAAAATGCGCAAAGTTTTGGTTTTTTGTCCACTTAAAATCGTATCGACTAAATTAAATATATCGAATCTAGCACTATCTGCTAAACAATTAATGATTTGCTCAAGTGTTAATGTTGCATTCGGAAAAAGTAATGCAAGTTTTTCTAATTCTTGCATGAGTGCCAGTAAATTGCCTTCGTTTTGGTTAATTAAAAACTGAATCGCATTTTGTGGTAAATTGATATAAAGTGTTGCTGCTCTTTGCTTAACCCAAGCCGGTAATTGTTGAGTGGATAAAGGCCAAATAATTAAACTCACGCCGGCATTTTCTATGGCTTTATACCATTTTGTTTTTTGTGTTGCACTGTCGAGTTTATCGGTAATGATTATGAGTAATTTATCTTCGGGTAATCGTTGACAATATTCTTGTAAAATTTTCCCACCTTCATTACCTGGTTTAGCTGTGGGTAAATGCAACTCAAGGATCGTTTTTTCGCTAAATAAGCTATAGGCGAGGGCATGATCGATTAATTGTTGCCATTTAAAACTTTTATCAACATGATAACTTTTTCTTTCAGTAAAACCATCCGCGTGTGCGTGTTGGCGAATTGCATCGAGTGCTTCATTTTTTAATAATATTTCATCGCTACTAATACAATAAACGCGTTTTAACTCTTTTTTAAGATGTGTTGTTAACTGCTCATACTTAAGTTTCACGCGATAATTAACCTCAATGTGAATTTTTGGTTAATGCTTGATGAGCATGCACTGAACCGAGTTCATTGATTAAATTACCGATTAATTCTTGAATCATTTCTTGTTTCGCGTTGTTAATTTCGTTTGTTGTGCCAAGCAATTGATTGGCATTTGCGGTAATGGTGCGATAACTCATGATCAGTGTTTGAGGAATGACCACTTTGCCATGATTGTCTAAAATTTCATAATAAACACGGTAATATAAAGTCACCGTACTCAATTGCGTTGAGAGACTAATCGCTAAAGAAGGTGAGGTTTTATAAAATGAAATATTGGTAATGTTAAGTGTGTAGGGTGCTAACGTTTTATTTTTAACTAAAGTTAAATTAGCGCGTAAAAGGGCTACTTTTAATTGTTTTGTAAATGGATCATAGGGAACGCGACTCGTTAAATAAAGTCGATGTAACGCTTTAGGTAACATATTTATTGATCGTAAATGATACCCACAGCTACACAGTAACAATGAAAAAATCCCAATAATAAATAGGCTAATTATTTGGCGACAATATTGACGAGCTTGCCTGGCACAATAATAATTTTTTTGCATTCTTTATCCTCAAGAATTCGTTGCACATTAGGTAATTCTAAGGCTGCTTGTTCGATGACATTATCTTCAGCATTAAATTTCACAGAAATTTTTCCACGTAGCTTACCATTGACTTGCACCACCATATCAACTTCTGTTGTTTTAAGCGCACTTTTAATAATACGAGGCCAAGAAGCTTGTAAAATATTTTCACCATAATGCAATTCTTGCCATAAACAATGCGTGATATGTGGTGTGATAGGATGAAGAATACGTAAAATAATGCTCAGACCACCGGTGATGATGCGCTCAAATATTTTTTCAAGTTCATCTTTATCTGAACCTTGATCGGCATCCACCATTTTAGGAAGTTCGCTGAGTAGATTTAAGAGTTTCATGGCACTTGAAACAATAGTGTTGTATTGAGAAATTTCCATATCATAATGGACTTTTTTCAAAATAGCGTGAACTTCTTTGTGACCTTGGCGAAGATATTTTAACGTTTCGATAGAAAGTTTATTTGATTTTTCGATTTCATCCCAATCGATGGGTGCCATGGAGCCTTTGAATATGCTGTTATAATTGTGGATCATCTCTTGAAATTTATGAGCAAACGTCCACAATCTTTTTAAAAAGCGATGTGCGCCTTCTATTCCTTGATCAGACCATTCCAGAGATTGATCAGGTGGCGCGGCAAACATCAAAAATAAACGTAAGGTATCGGCGCCGTATTCTTCGACTAATTGTTTAGGATCGACCGTGTTGCCTTTTGATTTAGACATTTTAGAACCATCTTTTAACACCATGCCTTGTGTTAATAATTTCATAAAAGGTTCGTCTGAATTCACTAAACCTTCGTCGCGTAAAACTTTATGAATGAAACGCGCGTAGAGTAAATGCATGCAAGCGTGTTCAATACCACCGATATAGTGATCGACTGGCGCCCAATAATTTGCGCGGCCATCAAGCATGGATTTACTTTGATTAAAGCATGCAAATCTTAAGTAATACCATGAGGATTCCATGAAGGTATCAAAGGTATCGGTTTCACGTTCGGCTTGTTGCCCACATTCGGGACAGGTGGTTTGATAAAACTCCGCCATGTTTTTAAGTGGGGATTGCTTACCATCGATTTCGACTTGTTCGGGTAATACAACAGGTAAATCTTTTTCAAGCACAGGAACGCTGCCACAATTATGACAAAAAATAATTGGAATAGGTGTGCCCCAATAGCGTTGACGTGAAACACCCCAATCGCGCAAACGATAAGTTACTTTACGACGTCCAGATTTTAATGCTTGTAATTTGTTTTCGATAGCGCTGAATGCTTCATCAAAATTTAATCCATCAAATTCACCTGAGTGGATTAATTTGCCTTGTTCCGTATAAGCTTTTTCATTTAAGTCGATATCACTACCATCACAAGGTGTAATAACTTGTTTAATGCATAAATTATATTTTTTTGCAAATTCGAAATCACGTTGATCATGAGCGGGCACTGACATCACTGCACCAGAACCGTAATCCATTAACACAAAATTTGCAATCCAAATGGGGATTAAGTCTCCCGTTAATGGATGTTTTGCAAAATAGCCGGTATCCATGCCTAATTTTTCCATAGTGGCCATATCGGCTTCAGCAACTTTTACTTTGTTACACTGTTCATTAAATTCTGCAATGGTGGGATTATTTTTAGCAACTTCTTTGGCAATAAAATGTTGAGGTGAAATTGCAAGATAGGTGACACCAAATAAGGTATCAGGTCTTGTTGTAAAAACTTTTAAGGGTTTGTCGCTGTTTTCAAGTTTAAATAAAATTTCAATACCTTCAGAACGACCAATCCAATTGCGTTGCATGGTGACAACTCGTTCAGGCCAATTTTCTAATTTGTCTAAATCGTTAAGTAACTCTTCAGCGTAATCAGTAATTTTAAGAAACCATTGTGGAATTTCTCGGCGTTCAACCGGTGCCCCTGAACGCCAGCCACAACCATTAATAACTTGTTCATTGGCGAGCACAGTTTGATCGATAGGATCCCAATTAACGATAGAATTTTTGCGGTAAACCAAGCCTTTTTTGAATAGTTGAATAAAAAGCCATTGTTCCCAGCGATAATATTCTGCTTTACAAGTTGCAATTTCACGCCGCCAATCATAACCAAAACCCATGCGTTTAAATTGCGCGCGCATAATATCGATATTTTCATAAGTCCATTCAGCAGGTGGTTTATTATGTTTAATAGCCGCATTTTCAGCAGGTAAACCAAATGCATCCCAACCCATAGGTTGTAATACGTTTTTGCCTAACATCATTTGATAGCGCGTGATCACATCACCAATCGTATAATTGCGCGCATGACCAACATGGAGATGACCACTCGGATAGGGAAACATACACAGGCAATAAAATTTTTCTTTACTTAAATCTTCTTTAACTTCGAAAATTTGTCGACTTTGCCAAAATGTTTGCGCTTGTTCTTCAACGATTTGTGCTTGATATTGTTCTTCCATCAAAATCCGATCCCGGCTTTAAACTAACTTGCAAGGATACCGCAGCGCATGAAATCTGCAATGTTTTTTTCAGAAAAAACTGAGCTAACGAGGTCTATTATTATTAGAGTCGGTGAGCGAGAGGTGAAACAGACGTAAAAGTTCAAGTTTTATATTTTTATACAATAGGTTAATGTTTCTTACTGGATTGATTATTGAATGAATTTAGCCATTTGTTTGAGATATCGAGGTATGGAAACAATTGGTTTAAATTTAAACAGCTTTAGCATTGCTACGTTTTATGCGACCTTTGACTAGTTTTCCAAGATTACTAAAACGCTATTAACATAATTATCCACAGTAACTGTGTGTAACTTAGGGCTGACACAACTTTCAGTTGTGAATGAGATTTTTAAACAAATTTTGTAAAAAGGATTACGCGTACTAATATTTTTCAGTGTCTGTTAATCGTGATCATGGCGATGATGGATATCAGGATAATGCGGATGCTTATGCGTTATCGCCTTATGATGATGAAGATGACTATGCGGTTTTTTATTATCCCAAGGGAAATCATGCTCGTGTTGATGGTGCTCATCATGTGTGTGGTAATGATGATGCGTCATTTCTTCATGTGTGTGTTCATGATCATGATCCTCACTTAAGTGTAACCAAACACCTACTATCATAAAAATTGACGCTAGCCAAAATATTAAAGACGTGTGATCGCCAAAAAGTAAAATGGCAATGGCAGCACCAATAAAAGGGGCAGTAGAAAAATAAGCGCCTGTTCTAGCCGTACCTAATCCTCTTAAGGCGAGAACAAACAATACGAGACTTATACCATAGCCCAAGAGTCCAACGATAAGTGAATAAGTTACATGGGTCCAATTGGGAACGGTGACGCCAATAAATAATGCGATACTAATATTTACGATACCCGCAATTAATCCTTTTGTAGATGCAATAAATAAGGCTTCTGCATTTGATATTTTTCGCGTTAAGTTATTATCAATCGCCCAACATAAACAGGCTAATCCTATCGCTATAGTGCCAAACCCATGACTTTTCACCACACCGTGTGGAAAAGCTAATAACACGCCGCCAATCACAATAAAGATCATCCCTAAAATAATTTTTTTATCAGTGTGTTCTTTAAAAAAGATCCAGGCTAATAATGCTGTTAAAACAGCTTCTAAATTTAATAATAATGAAGCAACAGCACCAGATGTGTAGGTTAATCCAATCATTAATAATAATGGTCCTAAAATTCCACCAAATAAAATTGCCCCTAAAAACCAACGCCATTCCTGATGCATTAAACCTGAAGCTGACCAACCTTTATTTTTGAGAATTCGAAAAATAAATAGACCGACGCCACTGCCAAAATAAAGCAATCCTGCTAACAAGATAGGATGAATGTCACCGATTAATTGTTTTGCAAATGGCGTACTTGCACCAAAAAGAAATGCCGCGAATAATGCAGCAATAACCGGATAAGAAAAATGGATTTTAATCATAATGTTTAGTAGTTCGTGAGATTTGTAAATTGAATCAGTATGCTTTTAACTAATATATCATGATTTAAAATTTTTTCTAACGATTATATCAATCATTTCATCTACAGCTTATTTGTATTAATTTTGTAAATGCGATTTAATTAAGGTCGTGAATTTCAATAAAAATTTGAGTTTTTATCTAAAATTATAATTTAGTCTGAGGAGAGATGAAAACAATTTCACTTTACAATAAATCAAACGGTCTAAAACGATATAATGTCACATTATAATTGTGAATGACTCTGGAAACTAACACGGGATGATGTTGAATCATCTTCAGCAATAGCGCCATGCTTTGTTAATGTGTCTGATATAACACAGGGTAAAGAATATTTATTATATGTGTGATTTATCCGCGCCATGAAATTAGACCACCATTGTTTCATCCATCCAAACAAACCGGTTTGTTTAAGACTCAATTCACATAAAGTCGGGGCGAGTGCTTCACAAGCATTTCCGGTATATTCAAGTTTTTGTTTAGCTGAAACTTGGCTATCTAAAACTTTAAGCATTCTTCTCGCAGTTCTTAATGCTGTAATCCCGTGATAAAGCTGAGATGTTTTAGTTTGACTTAATTCAAGTCCCATTACACTGCCACGATTTTGTGAGGCGTCTCGGGCTTGAGTGAGAAAGGGTTTCGCCGTGACAAATCCTGGTATCATTTCACCATTAGAACCTTCTAGCTCGCAACCAATGATAAAGCGTTCTGGATTGGATTTTTTATTATCCCTCATCATTGTTCTTCTGCTAGTCATATGACAAAGACTGGCTTCTTTAAACATTTCATCGGGAATATCTGCAAGTTCAGGATACCAACTAGAAAATGATGAGCTATAAGGGTGCGGGAAACTCCGCTCTTCAATTTCGACAACTAAACTTTCTATCGGATAAATTTTGATTAAGCCACCATGCAAACTTAGAAAGCCTTCACCAATTGCAGAAATACCGAGTTCTTCAGCGGTAAATGGTAAACAGATTGAGATGGGTCCTTCATAGTCAGTATCAGTTAATTTAGAAAGTTGTTGAAAAAACGCTGCTTCAAAGTCGGTAATATTTTCTCTGATAATTTGTGATAATTCGCTAACACAGTTTTCTTGTCTTTGTTTAAGTGATAAAGCTTCTGGGGTTGGATGAATTTTTTGTAAAAGTACTCCTAACTCGCGGGCATGATCTTGTGCAGGAAATAAATGAATATTATCAGGCGTGACGCTAGGAAGAGTAGCTTTTGCGGCATGTGTTAAACTTTTAGCTATATCTCTTGTATTTCTGGTAGTTCTTTTGGTACCCATATTTGACCACCTCACGTCCACCAAGTAAAAACGCTTGTCAGTTTTTACTTACTACTTTATTAGCTTATATATTACACCGTTGTGCACAATAAGTCAATGACTAAGTATAATCTAAATAAAAATACCTGTGTAATAAATGAGTGGCTTCATTTTTTAACTATTAGTTAGCGATTTTTCACAAACAGTGATGATTATTTCCAACTATCAGAGCGGTTTAATTTTAACTTAATGGATACTCAAGCAGATAATTTAGCCTGTAATAAATCGATAGCGGCTTTCGCACAAAGCTCATCTAATTCAGGGGTGGCACCGCTTATACCAATTGAGCCAACATGCGTGTTATCGATAAATATTGGGAGACCACCGCCTAAAGTTAAAATATCGGGAATAGTACTATAGGGATTGGTCGCTAAATTAGCGCTTCTTTTGGCTAAATCATTTGAGGAGATAGGGAAGGATGCGGATGTTTTCGCTTTTAATTGAGAAACTCGGATACTGCCATAGCTTGTGTTATCCATGCGGCGAAAATATTTTAAATTACCATGATTATCATAAAGGCTAATCACGATAGTAATATTATTTTCAAGTGCTTTTGCCTCTGCGGCATCGGCCATTAATTTTGCGTTGCTTAAATTTAAATTAGGGGTTTCTTTCATAAAAATAATCTCCGATATTTATTGAATTATTATAACAAATAATTTTATCCTGCATATTGTAAATTAAAAAAATTAAAAGATGTGAAAAACATTCAGTCAATAAAGTAATTTTACTTTAATTCTAATAAAGTGTTACTGAAAATTTTAAGATATACTTTGTTTCAAGTAAGATGAAAATATTAAAAAATCAATTATTATTTTTTAATATTCCACTAATAAATTATTAACCTTAACCATCAAATGCAATCTGCATCGCATTTGATGGTTTTTTTTAATGAAAATAATAAGGACTTTGTTATGCAACCAAATTCTGGTGGTTCAAAAGTTAAGGGAGAGCAAACACCTTCGCCGACGCCATCTACTTTTGATTTTCTAAACCTAGAACAACCCAATGATGAAGGCGACACTCATAATCAGGGCGGTGATAATTCTACAGGCGTTGTGGCGAACTTAGATGATGAAAATGCTAGAAATTATGCTGAGGGTGCGGAAAGAAGTCCGAGAGTAGTTGTTGATGATGGTCGGGGGGTAATTGGTCCAGAGGATCTAGATCTGAGTAATGATGATGAAGATGATGAAAATATTGAACAAGAAAATAATGAGCATCGTCACAGTGATAGTGAGTTTCAGCCAACGGTAGAGCATCACCCAAATGTTCAACCAAGCAGAAATAAATTAAATAAAAAGCCTTACACATATCTTCAAAGAGTAATAAATTTTGTATATGTAAGTGGATCAACCATTTTAAGTGAACGAATGTTTGCCCACATGGAAAACACGCAAGAGGATATCGGTGTCGTTGGTGGGGTAGTGGGCTTTAGCATAGCCCTTGCATCTTTAATGTGTTTTAACAAATGTTGTGCTGAACCAATGAGTGAGTTTTTGATTGAATGCGTGGTAAAATGTATACCAGAAACGGTTAGTGAGTGTGCTGATTTATTAAGATGTAGAAATCAACATTAATTTATCTACTCGGTTTAGTTTGATATTAATTTTTAAATAATTGGTAACTATTCAGCGTAAAAGCTAAATAGTTACCATGATAATACTGCCTAACCTGGCAAAGCCAGGCTAACGGCACTTAAGGGGCGAATCGCGATTCTCCCTTAAGAATCGCCCTCGCGTAAGGAAAGTCTGTTCTTTTCAGCGTTTCTACGTTTTAGCTTAAACTTGATGAATAGTTACATTTTTCATAATAAATTGTTTACTATTTTTTGTGTTTGTTTAAAAAGCAGAAAATTAGTATATTTATCCATGATGTTTATTCGTAATAATATTCAAGGAGAAGCAGTGTCGATTGGGGGTGTTGCTACCGCATCAAAAGAGCCCCTATAATGCTCTTCACTCCCGAATAATAATTTTGCAACCTTGGTTTTCAAAGCATCATCTATACAATTACAAGCGCACACCACTGATGCGACAAGGAGTGACGTAGCAGTGGCAGGTAATGATAAAACTCCCTTACAAAGTGTATAAGTCACTTGCCACATGCTACCCGGCGTCATGCCGGGAATAACGGCTAAGAAAAGATCTTTCATTAATCCTTTGAAGTTTTGAAAATTGAACGTTTCTCTAGACCAAAAACTGCTACTGAATAGTGCTTCTAATTTAGCAACACTCACTTGTGTTAATCCTTCGAACGTACCCGTAAAAAGACTAGCAAAAAAATTTGCCGCTATTTCATGTAAATCCAAGAAATTTTTTCCGATAAACACACCTAATAATTGTCCTGAATTCCAAGTGAAGACGGAGGTGCCGGCCGCGAACATCGAAAAAATTGATGTTTTCCAATCAATATCAATTTGGTTGCGTTGACAAAATAATTTAAATAGTATTAAGCAGGGCGTCATGAGAGTCATTGTCCAAATAAACTGGCTTATTGTTTGTGATCCAAAATCATCATTTTTATTAAATTGAATATCATAAGTTTCATTCGCTAAATAGGACCAGAGAACATCTCTGGCAAAATTTACAAGTAAAGCCATTGCCTTTTTGGGATTCGTGTGAATTACTTTAGCCACTTCTTGAAAACATGATTCTTGTTTTTTTTTTATTGCTTCATCTTCGGGGAGAGCCTCTTCAGGATTGCCATCATATTCTCTGTGAACTTCAATGAAGTGCTCATCATCTTGTTTTAATAAATCGTCACCTTGTTGAGCACTTTCACTTTGAATACTGTGGTGAGAAAGCGAATCATCATTACCTGGAGCTAATAGTGCTTCTTTTAGCTGTTTATCAATATCTGCTACACTCATTTCTTTTTATTATTATCCTAATTTTATCTCAGTAATCTAAATAGAAATTACCTACTTATCATAAATAGTTAAGAATAAAGTATATATTATTTTTTATAATATTATTAATGGTTAAATTATCCATAAAGTACTGGGATATAAATTTCTAAAATGTAATTTGAGAAAATTCAAGATGATTAGACATGTGGATGATTTAAATATTATGCTATGTGGTTTTCTGAACTAAATAACAGATAATATTTCTACTCTATAATTAGATATTTATTCTGGATATTGGGACTAAGTGTTTCACTCAAGATAAATATTTTTAATAAATTAGTAAGATAGAAGTATCAAATCTTGTTAAAGTTGAATAATATAGTTTCAATTTTGTTAAAACTAACGTTGAATTTGACAATATCCGAAAAACACCTGAAAAATAGCGGATAAAACTCACGAATGATTCCCTCCATTTTTAACAAATGCTTAAGGTTTATTCCCCATACTTTTAATAAGTTACCAGGAGGGATGATCATGTTAGCTGAATTAAAAAATTTCACCAGAGACGAGTTGCAATTTTTTATAAGTCTTTATGATTCAAAAAAAGGCTTAAGAAGAAAATATTGGCAAGATTCGTCATTGATTCTCAAAATAAAATCGTTATTACAGAACGCTGATGGAGTGAATGGTTTTGAATTGTTAAAAGCTTTGTTTGACAACTATCCCAAATATGGGAGCTTGTCAGAAGAAATACTCGTTAAAATTTTGGAACAATTCAAACCAGACTATGCTGAACGTTTAAAAACAGCTTTGTGGCGCTTGAAATCTCAGGATTTATTTAATCTCCAAATGGTATTACACGTTGTCAACCATTCAAATCCTGAAGGGTTTGTGTCAGCGCTATATTGGTTAAGCTTCCGTCAAATTTTAACTGATGAGAATATTAATTATTTACAAAAGCATGCTTATCCTAATAACTTGGCTCAAGCATTTCATCGATTAAATGAATTAAATGCGTTGGATGAAGATAATATTGAATTATTATTTCAATTTCAGGATCCAGAAGATGTTGCATTTATTATCGGGTTATTAAATCCTGCGGGTATTGATGTTGTTAAGCGTTTTTATTTGCAATTAACTGCAAATCAAAATGGTGAAAAAATTGCTGTCGCGTTATCTTTGCTTCATCAGCTTGATTTAGAGGATGATTTGCTTGAATATTGTGAGAAGATAATTATCGATATTGATCAACCTTTATTAGTTACTCAAACAATAGTAAGTCTACAGAGAGCAGGAATTTTTAGCCGGGAATTATTCGAAGGAATTTTAAAATCCCATACCGATGTTTTTTCAATTAAGATTTATAATCCAGAGTCAGATGATTTTGAAGATTTTAGCACAATATTAAATTTATTGATTAATCGGCGTTTATTAAATCAGCAAATGCTCAATCGATTATTAAATGCAAGAGATAAAGTATCAACGTTCGAATTGATTTTTTCATTGTTTGATTTAAATTTAACGACCGAGCCACTTGATATAATTTTAGATTTTCCAAATCACAAGGGGCTAATAAATTTTATGGGACTATTATTTCAAGGGAATATCTTAAACCGAGACAACATTATTCGATTTATTCAACATCCTAAAGCTAATATCATGGCAAAAGAATTAGCGAAATGTGCGCCTGAATTCGCTCTCAATACGCTGAAATTTGAGACCCTATTAAATCATCCAAATCCTGATTTGCTTTTATTAGCGATGCATGAGTTGAACGAATCGAATTTATTAGATGACATTTTATTTAATTTTATTGCTGAGCCGCAATTTCAGACTAATGTTTATGCGATTGCTCGAGTGATTATTTTGCTTAACAATGTATTGAAAATGAATTTTTTCTCACTGAATTTATTGAGGCTACAGCCGCAACTTGCCATGATCTTAGCACATAATGGACAAGCAGATTTTAATAAAGAACATCCAATCGATTTCTCATTTTTGAGCATACGTCAAGATACAGTGGCAATGGCTCAAGCGGCTAGAGACCCTCAACATAAAATGCTAGTAGATTTAGTTGTAATGATTGCACTCAATTATTCTTGCCCACGCGGTAGAAATGGATTGGATCCAAATTCAGCAGAACAAGTGGCTGAGCATTTCACGACACATAGACCACTTATTCCAGTATAAATGAGAGAGCAATTAAGAAAATAATTTTGCTTGGATAAAAAGGATAATTCCAGTAAACAATAATAAAAAGATAATGACTAGATTACTGCCAAAATACATGACAGGGGTGTCGCCTGTTACAGAGTAAGCAAACCCTTTCACGATCGTACGGTGAAATGGCTGAGCATATTGTTTGATTTGTCCAAATCTATCGACAATAGAGGAAATGCCGCTATTGCCTGATGATAATAAATATCGTCTGGTTTCTAAGGCGCGAAATCTTGCTGCTTGAAATTGCTGATACGTTGCCATTGATTGCCCAAACCAACTATCGTCACTAATCGTTACTAAAATATTTGCGTTATTAACATAATTGATGACTTCATTTGGAAATGCAATTTCATAGCAAATAAAAGGCGCAATTTTGAGTTTACCCGCTTGTAATAAAGCTTGTTGATTTGGCCCACTTAAAAAGTTAGACATGGGTAAATTAAAAAAAGGAGCGAGCGGACGTAAATAATTTTCAAAAGGGACGAACTCGCCAAACGGCACTAAATGTCGTTTAAAATATTCACCATGACCATTACCCAGGGCTAACATAGCATTGTAATAATCATTACTGTGAGGAATTTCACGCGGGATACCTGTTAATAAGGTAGCATGATTTTTTTTTGCTTCATAATTTAAACTTTCTAAAAAACCATTAATGCTTTGTTCTGCCCACGGGATAGCACCTTCAGGCCAAATGATTAAGTCGTGATGCCAATTTTGTATCGTTAAATCATAATACGTTTGCAAAATGTTAGTGAGTTCACTGACTTTCCATTTGACTTGTTGCGGGATATTACCTTGTACTAAAGCAACTGAAATAGGGGTTGTTTGTTGTTTTGTCCAACTGATTTGTGAAAAATAAATGCCACTATATAAAATTAAAATAAAAAACAATAAATTGACAAGTGCACCTTTGAGTCGACAGTAAAAACAATTAACGATAAGTGAGCTCAATAATAAGATAATAAAACTTACCCCATAAACGCCAATGAGTGGAGCAAATCCTTGCAACGGTGAGTCGGTTTGACTATAGGCTAAGAGTAAAAAAGGAAAACCAGTAAATAGGTGGCAACGTAGCCATTCTTGCAAAATCCAAAATAGCGGAAATCCTAAACTACGTTTTAGCGTATTATTTTTTGCAAAACATTTTTGCCAGCACCAAATTTGCAGCATTATAAAACTGGTTAATAATAAAATTAAAAGCAAGGTTAGAAAACTCGCTAAAAAAATATTTGAATTACCGAATTTATGAATACTAATAAAAACCCAAGAAGCACCGACAGTAAAAAAGCCAATACCAAATATTAGTGTTTGACGGTAAGGGTGGTTTGTTTGCAGTAAAAAATAAAGAAATAGTGCTGGCGCGAGAATGGCAATAAAAGCAAGATGAAAGGGTGAAAAAGCAAAAGGCAATAAAATACCCGCGAATAAACTCATCAAATCAGCACTAAATTGATGAGATTTTGAAACGATTACTGATTGATCCGTAATAACTTTTGCCACTGTCGTTGACGATTAATGTAAAATCGCGAGTATATCATAAGGTATTCAGAGTTGAAAACGCATCGTATTGCAATATCAAATAAATAGGATATAATTAAACTCAATTTACATTTCTGAGTTTTAATAATGATAGCTTTGTTCATTCTAAACAAATTGTTAACACCTCGTCGAGTGAGCGTGGGCTATTCATTTATTCCTTGTCAACATCCAATTCTAACAAGCGAAAACATTATCACAGGATAGGTGCGCCTATCGTTTTTATGTTTTTTATGTTTTTAATGTTTAACTGTTTGAAAAGGATCCTAAAAAATGATTATCTTAAAAGAATTTACACTTAATCGTGGTGCACTAATATTACTTGATAAAATTAATCTCACTATAAAAAATCGTGCTCGTATTGGTTTAGTTGGTCAAAATGGTTGTGGTAAATCTAGTTTATTTTCCGCGATAAAAGGCGAGTTATTACCCAGTCATGGTGATCTTGATATGTCGGATAATTTATTAATTTCCGCTATTGATCAAGAAGTATTAGCCAGTGATGAAAGCGCATTAGATTTTGTCATTGCGGGTGATAAAGAAGTTGCAACCGCGAATGCAGAATTACAACTTGCCGAAAAAGCCGAAGACTTTGATAAAGTTGTTGCACTTCATGGAAAATTAGCTGAACTTGATGGTTATAGTGTTCTAGCAAGAGCCGCCAAAATTATTAAAGGCCTCGGATTTTCTGATGAAGAACAACAACGTCCTTATGCGAGTTTTTCCGGTGGTTATCGCATGCGGTTGAATTTAGCAAAATGTTTGATGGCACCTTCAGATTTATTATTACTCGATGAACCAACTAACCATTTAGATATGCCTGCTTTGCTATGGCTTGAACAATGGCTCAAAACTTATCGCGGTATGGTATTAATTATTTCGCATGATAGAGATTTTCTTGATAACACGGTTGAGAGTATTATCCATATCGAAAATAAATCGGCGAAAGCTTATCAAGGTAATTATTCGAGCTTTGAAAGACAACGCGCGGAATTTATTGTCAATAATAATGCTAATGCGAATAAGCAGAAAAAAGCCATTGCTCATTTGCAAAGCTTTGTTGATCGTTTTCGATATAAACAATCCAAAGCAAGACAAGCACAGTCGCGATTAAAAATGATCGATAAAATGAAGCAACTTACTCCAATTTACGATTCGTTACCATTTACCTTTGAATTTTTTGAACCGACTAAGGCTGCTAATCCGATTGTGAAGTTTAATCGAGTGACCGTGGGTTATAACGATAAACCGATTATTGAACGTTTATCTTTTTCACTTAGAGCCAATCAAAGCATTGGTATTTTAGGGCGAAATGGAGCAGGAAAATCAACCTTATTAAATACTATTGTGGGAAATCTAAAACCATTAAAAAATGATGTTGAAATTGTCGCCGGTATCAATATCGGCTATTTTGCACAACATCAAATTGATGCATTACCGATTAATGAATCCGCGTTTGATATGTTCCAAGAAAAAAATCGATCATCTGGGACACAAGTAATTAGAAATTATCTTGGCCGTTTTAATTTTCATGGAGATAAAATTTTTGATGAAATTAAAACGTTTTCTGGTGGTGAAAAAGCCCGGTTAGCATTGGCAGATATTATTTGGCAAAGACCTAATTTGTTAATACTTGATGAGCCCACAAATCATTTTGATTTAGAAATGCAAGACGCATTAACCGTTGCGTTACAAAATTATCAAGGAACCTTAATTTTGGTATCACATGATAGACGGTTATTAAAATCTTGTGTGACGGATTTATGGTTGATTGATGAAGGAGAAATGATTGAATTCGATGGCTCTATTGAGGATTACTTAGAATTCATCGCCTAATTGTATCGTTCATTGCGTCAGCAAACTAGACAAGTTAAACTAATAGCTTAACAGTAGGCGGACTAAATTATGGATGTGACAATTAAAAATGGTGCACCACCTGGAACACCTATTTATGTTGGTGACACTACGCCAATTAAAACTTCGGTGATGTTAACTCGTTATTCTGCTAATAATTATCTAGCCAATTCCTTTGATCGTTTAGCACAAATATGTGCGCAGTTAGATGAGCAACGTGGCAACACATGGATTGATGTGGTGGGGTTAGATGATGTCGTGGGTATTAATAATTTTTGTCAGCAATTTGATATACATCCTTTAGTCATTGAAGATATTGTTAATACTGAGCAACGGGCAAAATTAGATGTGTTTGATGATTATTTATTTTTAGTTGTTAAAGCGTGCTATAAAAAAGAGGAAAGTCATTTACTCCATTATGATCAAATCAGTATTATCTTAAAAGAAAATTTACTCATTACTTTTCATGAAAGATCAAATGATATCTTTACCCAAATTCGCAAGCAATTTTCCAATCCCAAAGCACGGTTGCGTAATACCGGTGTGGATTATTTATTATATAGTTTACTTGATGCTGTTGTAGATGATTATCTTGATATCATCGATTCTAAAACAGAAGCGATTGAAAATTTAGAAGACGAATTAATTGAAAATCCTTGTGATATTTCATTAAATGATATTTATAAATTAAAACGTAATAATGTGACTTTACGTAAAGCGATTTTTCCTTGGCGAGAAATAGCCAATTCCTTGATGAAAGAAAGTAGTGATCTTATCAAACCTGATACGACTATTTATCTGCGTGATCTTTATGATCATGTTGTTAGAGTATTGGAAATATTAGATGCTTATCGTGATATGACGGCGACAATGCTAGATATTTATTTGTCAAGTATTAATAATCGCATGAATGATATTATGAAAATATTAACAATGTTTTCTGCGATATTTATTCCACTGGCTTTTATTACGGGTTTTTACGGCATGAACTTTGTGAACATGCCCATCTTAAAATGGTATTATGGTTATTATTTTATTTCAGGTGTTATGGCTTTAATTGCAATTGGGTTGATGTGGTTTTTTAAACGCAAAAAATGGTGGTAGTGAGAGCGATAGACTCAAATTAAATTAACCATAAGCTAACTGAAACCCTAAAAAGACAATTGCATATATTAAGATACCATTTCTTCAATAGTCATTTTTAATAGTTTAATACGTCGTTTATTGGCATTGATGACTTCGAACACATACTTATCAATTGCTGTTTTTTCACCGCGCTGGGGTAAATGCCCAAAGGCATGGATCACCAAACCACCGATAGTATCAAATTCATCATCACTAAAATCAGTGGTAAAAAATTCATTAAAATCTTCGATAGGGGTAAGTGCTTTGATCACATAATGGTTATTATGTTGTTTGATATAAGCATCATCATCGACATCAAATTCATCTTCAATTTCCCCGACGATTTGTTCTAGAATATCTTCCAGCGTGACACAACCTGATACGCCACCATATTCATCGACAACAATCGCCATGTGATTTTTTGTTTGTCTAAATTCAGACAATAACATATCAAGTCTTTTACTTTCTGGAATATAAATCGTAGGACGAATTATTTCATGAATATTAAATTCACTTTCTTCGGTACGAAAAGCAAATTTTAATAGATCTTTCGCGAGTAAGATACCAATTACTTCATCACGATTATCGCCAATGACCGGAAATCGAGAATGGGTTGAATCAATCACACTTGGAATAATAGTTTGAGCGGAATCGTTTTCGTTAATGGTGACCATTTGCGTGCGAGGGATCATAATATCTCGCACTTGCATTTCTGAAATTTGAAATACACCTTCAATCATGCCGAGACTTTCAGCATCAAGTAAATTACGTTGTTCTGCATCTCTAAGTAAAGTGACTAATTGTTCACGATCTTGTGGTTCGCGTAACAGAATTTGACTTAATTTAACTAACCAAGATTTATCTTGAGGTTTCTCAATGGTGTCATCTTTCATCTTAACTACTATTCTCCATAAGGGTTTGCATAACCTAATTCTTGTAACGTATTAATTTCTAATTGTTCCATGATGGCGGCTTCTTCTTTTTTCATATGATCATGACCAATTAAATGCAAGGCACCGTGAATGGTTAAATGTGCCCAATGGGCAATTTCTGGTTTACCTTGTTTTTTAGCTTCCTGTTGTACTACTTCCGCGCAAATAATCATATCACCTAATGGGGTAATATCGAGTGTTAAGGAGTCAGGTAATTCTTGAGGAAAAGATAAAATGTTTGTGGGTTTAGATTTTTGACGATAATGCGCATTTAATTCTGTGATTTCATGTTTATCAACAATTCTGATACAAACTTCATTTTCATTTGGCAGATGACTTAATGCCTTGGTTAGCCAGAGTTGAAATTGTTGTTGACTAGGAATGTTGGTGATATCAGTTGCGTTTTGTATTTCAACAATTATGCCCATCAATCACCTTGTTTCTCATGCTTTTCATAGGCAGTGATGATATCTCTTACTAAAGGATGTCGAACAACGTCTTGGGCATCAAAATGTGTAAAACTAATTCCACTGATTTTTTCTAAGACTAAAATGGCATGTTTCATACCTGATTGCACGCCTTTAGGTAAATCAATTTGACTAATATCACCTGTAATAATTGCTTTAGAGCCAAATCCAATACGAGTTAAAAACATTTTCATTTGTTCTTTAGTAGTATTTTGGCTTTCATCTAAAATAATAAAAGAATCATTTAATGTTCTACCACGCATATAAGCAAGTGGCGCAATTTCAATGATGTTTCGTTCAAGCAATTTCGTGACTTTTTCAAGTCCCAACATATCATATAACGCATCGTATAATGGTCTTAAGTAGGGATCGACTTTTTGCGCTAAATCCCCTGGTAAAAAACCAAGATGTTCTCCGGCTTCGACGGCGGGACGAACTAAAATTAAGCGGCGTACTAAATCTTTTTCTAAGGCATCAATCGCACAGGCAACGGCTAAATATGTTTTACCAGTACCTGCTGGACCTATAGCAAAATTTAAATCATGGGAATAAATATTTTTTAAATAAATATGTTGGTTTTTACTTCGAGCTTTAATTAAACCTTTTTTAGTTGGGATAGCAATTTCTTCTGGATGTTTTACTAAATCAATTTTATCACCTTTAAATTCTTGAATGATTAAATGAATTTTAGCAGGGGTAAGGTTTGGTTCTAGTGCGGTTTCATTGTATAACTTAACCAGAATATCGCTTGCTTTTTGAACGGAGTGTGGATTACCGGTTATTTGGAAAAGGTTACCACGATTGTTAATTTTAACGCCGAGTTGACGCTCGAGTTGGCGAAGATGTTCATCACACTGGCCACACAATTCGGCTAATCGTTTATTGTCCGTCGGGGTGAGACTGACATTTTTCGACTGCATTAATGTATTCAAGTTTTAGCGTTACTCCAAACTACTCTCGGTATATTATAAGAATAGATCAGCTTAAGGTAAATTGCATTATTTATTTTGATAACTCATTGTATTTTAATGAGACGTTTTTCATTAAGCTAATTCAAAAGTTTTTATTTCACCTCTTAATGAATTGGCAAAGGCTTCGGTAATTTCCACGTCGACAAATTGCCCCACTAATCTTGGCATGCCAGGAAAATTGACGATTCGATTATTTTCTGTGCGAGCAGATAATTCTTCATTATTTCGCTTGGAAAAACCGGTTACTAATACGGATTGAATGGAGCCAACCATTGAATCACTAATGGCTCTTTCTTGTTTAGTGAGTAATGCTTGTAGTTGATTGAGTCTTTCTTTTTTAACTGACATAGGCGTAGTATCTTCTAGATCAGCCGCTGGGGTGCCAGGTCTTCTGCTATAAATAAAACTAAATGAATGATCAAAGCCAATTTCTTCAACCAAAGACATCGTTTGATTAAAATCATTGTCCGTTTCACCAGGGAAGCCAACGATGATATCAGTGGATAAACTAATATCCGGTCGAACTTGACGTAATTTACGAATGCGAGATTTATATTCTAAAACGGTATAGCCTCGTTTCATTAACGCTAAAATTCTATCTGATCCACTTTGGACCGGTAAGTGTAAATGATTTGCAAGTTCGGGTACTTCTTTATAAGCTGAAATCAATTCATCTGAAAAAGCAACAGGGTGAGATGTGGTGTAACGGATCCTATCGATACCATCGATTGCCGCAGTGTATTTAATTAAAGTGGCGAGCGTTGCGATGGTATTTTCGTGAGTTTGTCCGCGATAATCATTGACATTTTGACCCAGAAAATTAATTTCTCTAACGCCTTGTTCGCTTAATTGCACTACTTCAGTGATCACATCATCTAAGGGGCGTGATATTTCTTCGCCTCGGGTATAGGGAACCACACAATAACTGCAATATTTGCTACAACCTTCCATAATCGAAACAAAAGCAGAGGGACCTTCAGCACGGGGTTTAGGTAAGTGATCGAATTTTTCAATTTCAGGAAACGAAATATCGACGACAGAATGATGTTTTTGTTTTAATTCTTTAATCATGGCGGGTAAGCGATGTAGGGTTTGTGGCCCAAACACAAGATCGACATAAGGTGCGCGTTTAATTATTTGCTCACCTTCTTGAGATGCAACACATCCACCAACACCTATTATTAAGTTAGGGTTTTTTTGTTTGAGTAAACGCCAACGGCCTAATTCAGAAAAAACTTTTTCTTGTGCTTTTTCACGAATAGAACAAGTGTTTAAAATTAATATGTCGGCAGATTCTGCTTGTTGTGTTACTTCAACAGCGAAATCTTTTTTTAAGACATCTGCCATTTTAGATGAATCATATTCATTCATTTGGCAGCCCTGGGTTTTAATATATAGTTTTTGCATGATGTTTAATAATAGGTGTCGTTATAAAAAGTGGGTTATTTTACTGAAAGTTGAGCTTCGACACCAGTGTTACCCTCTGAGTCTGCAATAGTTTTTTAAGTCTTTGATTTTGCTCAGACTCATCGACTGAGCGTTGGCAATTCGTTTCACACATAAAAGGCAGAAGACAAAATGAAATAGCAAAACATAAGGGTACAATGATTAATGCGAGCTGATAATTATGCGCGCTATAAATTCTAACACCATGTTCAAGACCACCATGCCAAAAGATATCTAGAATTTTACCAATGACAGCTTGCAAGATGGCAGTGCCTAGCATGGTGGACATGTTGGTAAATCCTAACGCCGTGGCAGTATTTTTATTAGGGCTTATTTCTCTCACCATTGCAAAAACTAATAAAAAGCTTGAACAAAATAAACCAAACAAAAATAAATTGATACTGAGAAAGAGAGTGCTAGAAGTTGGAAAAATAACGATTAAAGTTGATGTAATAAATGCGCCAACTGCACCCAACATCAACGGTAAACGACGTTTACCCATATGATTAGACAGCGCACTCCACATTGGACTGCCAATGGCACAACCCACATAAACTAACGAGACTAAGCCTGCTGCAATTTCTTTACTATAATGACAACTACTTGTTAAAAAAGGGACGCCCCAAAGCGCTGCCAGTGCAGGCATGGGAGCAAAAACTAAACCGCAATAACACGTGGCTACGCGGATCTTCCGATTTTTTATAACAGCTTTTAAATTGTTGATGAAATCTTTAGATAAATGTTGTTGTTCTTGACGTTGATTTTTTTCACCGTCTTTAATAAAAGAAAATAGTGCAAGTCCTAGAAATAACCCAGCAACACCCAAGCTTAATAGTGTGCTACGCCAACCAATGTTGTTAACTAAATAAGCTAATGGGGCTTGTCCAGTTGTAGCGCCTAACATGCCTAACATCACGGTTAAGCCTGCAAGCCAAGCAAAGCGATCAACGGAAAACCAAATTGCGGCGATTTTTAAGCAACCAATGGCGGCAAAGGCTGATCCCAATCCGATTAATAAACGTCCCAACCCTGCAAAGAAGAGTAAGTGTGACTGACTAAAAATAACTGCGCCTAAACCACATGTAATAGCTGCGACTGATAATAATTTTCGTGGACCAAAACGATCGAGTAACATCCCGACGGGGATTTGCATGCTAGCATAAGCATAAAAATAAATAGCAGATAGATAACCCAAACCCTCCGCGTGGATTGAGAATGCCTGCATCAAGTTCGATGTCATCACACTGGGTGAAACTTGTAATAAACATTCGTAATAATAGAATATTGCCGCCCAGACCCACATGAACCATAAGAGGGTCATCCTGTTATTGGTGCTTGGTGATTCCATTTTAATTCGTTACATCCTTGTTACTGTGGCTTGCTAAGAGAAGCCCATGATGAGTGTTAATTTTTTGTACTCTTTTTTTAACAATCTCAATATATAGTGTTTTAATAATAGTCACTTAACTATGTATATAATAATAATCCGCTTTTTACGCGCACATGTTAAGGCAGATGAGCCAAGCGTGTCTTGCGAGATTAGCTATTCAATATGAGTGAAATCTCGCAAAAGAATTGTTTGCTCAATATGAAGTACTTAGAATAAGTATTTTTATTTATAGGTCAATAAACGTACTAATCACAGGTATATATTTTAATGAGACATAGTATGATATAACAAATGCGAGTTAATTAATTGTCGCATTTTAATCGCAACTCGTGGACGACTATCTAACCAGACGGATTGGTAAATTAACGATTTACAGTTATTTGGAGAGAAAATATGTCGTCACATCAAATTACACAGATGTTAGAAGAAGAACGAAAAAGAAAATTTGAACAAGAAAAGCTACATTGTGCTAGAACATCTATGCTTGGTTCTAAAAGAGAAACTAAGAAAATAAACACGCCTCCACCATCTGTTGATCATTTAGCATTATCACCAACTGGAAAAGCAACTAAGAATTTTGTGCTACAACCAGGTACAACTTTGGAACAAGTTGAAAACTCGTTGATTTGTGATTTTATTAAGTTTCATCAAGGTAAAAGGGCGGCAGATTTAAGACAAAAATATAAATTAACAGATTCTAGTTCTAATGAGGATTTTTTAAGTAAGGTTGATAAACCAGATTTTCGAAATGATGTATTAGCTCAAATGGCACAAGATGGGATTACCGTCACTCGTACCAGTCCAGGATGTATGGTTATCACATTTAAAATTCCACCAAAAGAAAATGAGGCATTTCTTAATAAGTTTCTAGAGAATTTATTAGGTAAAGGCAATGTCTATGGGCAATCACTCTGTAAAGAAGTTTCGCCAGAACATCGTTTAATTGCTGGTGATACGTCTAGAGCTGAACAGCAGGCAACAACAACCACCGATTTAGCTGGTATTCATCCTACGCTAACGGCTGATTCAGCTGTATCTACTCCTAGAGCAGGACGTAGGTAGTCGTCGATGAAATAAAATTTATTCATACTCATCAATATTTAACAAAATAATAAACCGCATCCCACGCTTTTAATTTATTCTAGATTATTAGCTCTTCTATGTTAAAAAAATGACACATTGAAAATAAAAATGGTTATTAATTTTATTTTTATTTTTCACTCTAAAATATTAAATTAAATTTTGTCTTGTAAATAGCATATCCTAATCTGGATAAAATAAAATAATATATATTACCAAAGTAAATTCACGAAAATTTAAACGTGTAACTTTAAAGAGATATTAGGAATATCATTCGTTCAATATTTTTTGTATTACTAATTAATTTTAATTTAGAACGAGTTTTGCTTTTAATAAATCATTCACTTGCTGCGGATTTGCTTTGCCTTGAGTTTGTTTCATCACTTGCCCAACAAAAAAACCAAACACTTTATCTTTACCAGATAAATATTGTTCAACTTGTTGAGGATTAGCTTGAATAATGTCATCGATAATTTTTTCTAGCGCACCACTATCACTGACTTGTTGTAATCCTTGTTGTTGAATAATGTCATCAGTTTCGCCACCTTCTAACCACATCGTTGATAATATTTTTTTAGCGATTTTGCCTGAAATTGTGTTATCGGTTATACGAAGTAATAATTGACTAAATGATTTTGGCGTAATGTTTGAAGTAGTAATATCACAATCATGTTTATTGAGTAAACTTAAAAATTCCCCGAGGATCCAATTGGCTACTAAGTTTGGTGAAAGGTTTTCATGTGA
This sequence comes from uncultured Legionellales bacterium, assembly GCA_964352985.1. Classification (GTDB taxonomy): domain Bacteria; phylum Pseudomonadota; class Gammaproteobacteria; order JAHCLG01; family JAHCLG01; genus CAYGUK01. Next base: position 10,449 of record CAYGUK010000025.1, on the reverse strand, counting down.
TAAAACGTCCTCAAAGAAAATGGCTAGGTCGATATTATCGACTAATTGTTTTGCATCATCAGATTTTAATTCATAATCATTAATGAAACGTTGTAATTTTGCATCAGGTAATTCACGTAAATTCGATTTGATTTGATTAATTAATTCATCAGTGACGACCACGGGTAATAAATCAGGATCGGGAAAATAGCGATAGTCATTAGCCTCTTCTTTACCACGCATGGCACGCGTTTCATTTTTATTGGCGTTATATAAACGAGTTTCTTGCACAACTTGACCACCATTTTCGATTAAATCTATTTGGCGTTCGATCTCATGATTAATGGCTTTTTCGACGAAACGAAATGAATTCACATTTTTAATTTCAGCGCGTGTTCCTAATGTTGTTTCACCTTTTGGTCGAACTGAAACATTAGCATCACAACGAAAAGAACCTTCTTGCATGTTGCCGTCACTAATACCAAGACAGCGAACAATAGAATGAATTTTTTTCATGTAAAGAATCGCTTCTGCAGCACTTCGCATATCGGGTTCCGAAACAATTTCGATAAGTGGTGTGCCCGCACGATTTAAGTCGATGCCGGTTTTACCATAAATAGCATCGTGAACTGATTTTCCTGCATCCTCTTCTAAATGAGCGCGGGTAATGCCTATGGTTTTTTCTTTACCTTCATGCTCAATCGTTAAATGACCATTATAAACAATCGGAAATTCATATTGAGAAATTTGATAGCCTTTGGGTAAGTCAGGATAAAAATAATTTTTTCTAGCAAAAATAGATCGTTTCGAGATTTGTGCGTTAACAGCAAGACCAAATTGAATAGCCATGTTCAGCACTTCACTATTTAAAACGGGTAAAACACCAGGTAAACCCATATCAATGTAACTCACTTGTGAATTTGGCGTTGCGCCATAGGCGACACTACTACCAGAAAATAATTTTGATTGTGTTGCTAATTGCACATGAATTTCTAAACCGATAACTGCTTCCCATTCCATTTTGTTGTCGCCTTAAATAAATTGTGGTGGAATTTGTTGATGCCAATCACTTTGTAATTGATATTGATGTGCTGTATTTAACAGTAAGGATTCACAAAAGTGTTGACCGATTAATTGCATGCCAACAGGGCGTTGATTAATAAAACCCATGGGCAAAGAAATGGCTGGTAAGCCAGCTAAATTTACTGCAATCGTATAATTATCACTTAAATACATGGCAACTGGATCATTGCTTTTGCTGCCTAAGTCGAATGCTTCCGACGCTGTCGTAGGGGCGAAAATTAGATCAACTTCAGTAAATGCCTTTTTAAAATCTTCAGCAATTAATTGACGAATTTGCTGGGCTTTTAAATAAAACGCATCATAATAACCGGCAGATAACGCGTAAGTTCCTATCATAATTCTGCGTTTGACTTCATCACCAAAACCTTCGCCACGCGTACGGGTATATAAATCTTGTAAGTCTTTCGGATTTTCGCAACGATAACCATAACGCACACCATCAAAACGAGCTAAATTTGAAGATGCTTCAGCCGGTGCAATAATATAATAAGACGACATGGATAAATGACTATGAGGTAAAGAAATATCAACAAATTCTGCACCAAGTTTTTTTAGAATCACAATAACGTCATCTAATTTTTCACCCATTGCAGGATTTAAACTTTTATCGAAATATTCTTTTGGTAAACCGATGCGTAATCCCTTAATTGAGTTTGTTAAGCAATGTGTGTAATCAGGCACGGCATGTTCTACAGAGGTTGAATCTTTTTCATCATGGCCTGCCCAATAATTCATAATATAAGCGATATCTTCAGCACTTGGTGCCATTGGACCTGCTTGGTCACAACTTGAAGCGAAGGCCACCATACCATAACGTGATACGCGACCATAAGTGGGCTTTAGACCTGTAATACCAGTTAATGCTGCCGGTTGGCGAATTGAACCGCCGGTATCTGTGGCACTTGCTGCTGGTGCTAATCGCGCTGCAACGGCGGCACTAGAACCACCCGATGAGCCACCTGGAACGGCATTAAAATCCCATGGATTTTTTACCGGACCATAAAAACTATTTTCGTTGGAAGAACCCATGGCAAATTCATCCATATTCGTTTTCCCAAGCGTAATGCTGCCGGCTTTATTGCTATTTTCAATTAATGTCGCATCGTAAGGTGCAATAAAATTATCTAACATTTTGGAGCCACATGATGTTTTAATATTTTTAGTACAAAAAATATCTTTGTGAGCAATGGGGATCCCGGTTAATGGTGTCGCAAGATTTTTAGCAATTTTTTCATCGGCTAATTTTGCTTGTTGCAAAGCATGTTCTTCACAGATAGTAATAAAGCAATTTAACTTTTCATTCCATTTGTGAATTCTTTCTAAATAAAATTGTGTTAACTCGATGGCGCTAAATTCTTTTTTTATTAGCGCTTGATGAAGTTGGTGAATCGATTTTCTATGCATGTTATTTTTCCTCATCAATCACTTGTGGTACGAGAAATAAATCATCTTCATGATCTGGCGCTTGTGCTAAAAAGATTTCATGTTGATCTGTTTCAGTGACGGAATCTTTTCTAAGGGGCTGCACTGTCTCTAAAGGGTGAGCCATGGGCGTGATATTAGTGGTATCGATATTATTGATTTCTGCAAAGAGAGATAAAATATTACTTAGATCTTTGGTCAATTGTTCAAACTTGTCCTCGGTAAAGGAAAGTCTTGCTAATTTTGCAATATTTTCAACATCTTTTTTAGACAATGACATGTTGTTAATCTCAACTTATAAAAGGTTGGGCAGTATACCGCAAATATAAGAAAAGCCGAAGCAAGTGACAAAGCTTTACGCTATTTTCACGCGCAAAGTTTCTTGTCTCTCATTAGAGATTGAGTTAGAGTAGCCATTATTTTTGTAAAGACAGAATTGGGGCAGTTTGTAACATTATGTTTAAGAAATTACGTGGATTGTTTTCGAATGATTTATCAATCGATTTAGGCACAGCAAATACGTTAATTTATGTGCGTGGCAAAGGAATTGTATTAAACGAACCGTCTGTGGTGGCTATACGTCAAGATGGTGGTGGACGTAAAGTTGCTGCTGTTGGTATAGAAGCCAAAAGAATGTTAGGTCGTACGCCTGGTAACATTACAGCTATTAGACCTTTAAAAGATGGTGTGATCGCAGACTTTTTTGTGACTGAAAAAATGCTACAACACTTTATTCACAAAGTGCATGAAAATCGTTTCTTACGACCTTCACCCAGAGTCTTAGTGTGTGTGCCATGTGGTTCGACACAAGTAGAACGCCGTGCGATTCGTGAATCTGCAATGGGTGCCGGTGCGAGAGAAGTTTATCTTATAGAAGAGCCGATGGCTGCTGCAATTGGTTCTGGCATGCCAGTTGAAGAAGCCAGTGGTTCAATGGTTGTTGATATTGGTGGTGGAACCACCGAAGTCGCTATCATTTCATTAAGCGGAATTGTTTATGCTGCATCCGTTCGTATTGGTGGTGACCGTTTTGATGAAGCGATTATTAATTATGTTCGCCGTAACTATGGTAATTTAATTGGTGAAACAACAGCTGAACGCATCAAAACAGAAATTGGCACGGCATTTCCAAATGATTTAAGTGAAGCCTATGAAGTGCGTGGTCGTAATTTAGCAGAAGGTGTGCCGAGATCTTTTCAATTGAATAGCCGAGAAATTTTAGATGCCATTCAAGAACCCTTGTCTGGAATTGTTGGGGCTGTGCGTGCCGCTCTTGAACAAGCACCACCTGAACTTGCCGGTGATATTGCTGAACGTGGCATGGTATTAACAGGCGGTGGTGCATTATTAAAAGATATCGATCGTTTATTAATGGAAGAAACAGGTTTACCAGTAATTGTTGCCGAAGAGCCATTAACTTGCGTTGCTCGTGGTGGTGGGCGTGCGCTCGAAATGATGGAAATGATTGGCGGCGATTTCTTGTCTACGGAGTAATCGCTTATTAAATTAATATTTAAACGCGGGCCACTGTTTGGTCTACGGTTATTAATTATCGCAGTGATTTCAATCGTGCTGATGTTTATAGATTATCGGCACCACTACACTTCTCCCTTACATAAAGCGTTAGCAATGACTATTGCGCCTTTACAATATTTTGTTAATGCACCTGTTAAAATTTTTGATGAAATTAATCTTAGTTTGGCGAGTCGTAAAACCTTAATGAATGATGAGGCCAAATTGCGGGCTGAAAATTTATTGCTTAAAGCTCAAGTTCAAAAATTTCTGGCATTACAAGCTGAAAACATTCATCTAAAAAATTTATTAAATGCGCAAGATAAAAGCGGACTAAAATTATTAGTTGCGGAATTATTAGCGGTCGATGCGAATCCCTTTGCCCATGAAGCTATTTTAGATAAAGGATCGCGTCAAGGGGTTTATCTCGGACAACCAGTACTAGATGCTTATGGGATCATGGGACAAGTTATTGCCGTCACACCTTATACCAGTCGATTATTATTTATTTCAGATAAACGAAGTGGTGTGCCAGTTGAAGATACTCGATCGGGTGTTAGAGCAATTGCAGATGGCACGGGATCAGCTGTCAATTTAACCGTTGAAAATGTGCCCGAAACATCCGATGTTAAAGTAGGTGATGTTTTAACGAGTTCGGGTATGGGGCAACGTTATCCAGTGGGTTATCCCGTTGCTGTTGTTACGACGGTGATCCATAATCCTGATGATTTATTTGCCCATATTACCGCAAAACCGTTTGCGCAATTAAATCGTTCACGTGAAGTGATTTTGGTGTGGCCGACTAAGCAAGTGCCAAGTGATGTGTTATTAAAACAATTAATGGCTATGGATAAAGATCAAAAATCAGAAGGAAGCCCAAAATGAACTGGTCTAGTTTAAAAATTCCTTCAGTGGTTTTAGTGACAATTATTATTTCTTATATGTTAACCATTTTACCGTTGCCCAATATTGTCGTGAATTTACGACCTGCTTGGACAGCATTAGTGATTATTTTTTGGGTGATGTTAATTCCTCATCGAATGAGTATTGTTAGTGCTTGGTGTGTGGGGTTATTTTTAGATGTATTAAATAATACTCTATTGGGCGAACATGCCTTAGCACTCGCGGTGATTGCTTATTTAGTTGCGCGTTCTTATGTGCGATTGCAATTATATCCTGTTTCTCAACAAGCATTATTTGTTTTGTTGTTTTTATTTTTATATCAAGTAATGATTTTTATTCCTCAAGCGCTTGTGGGTGCAATGCCTACTTCTTGGTTTTATTGGCTCGCACCTATTGTGGGCATGTTGTTATGGCCTTGGATATCTTACTTATTATCTTCAGTAAGTGAGAAATATCGGATTAGTTAGGTATTATTTTATCTTCTGAATTATTATTTTTAATTTTTTATCTTACGAGAGTAACAAATTTTTTTGATATAATTCTTGCATCTCATCAAAATCCTCACATTTGCGATTTAAAGAAATAGATAAAGTATAATAAACAAGAAAGCAAGTGCTAACCGGCTCTCTTTGATGAGTATAAATTTCTTTCGTTTTGGGTGGTATTTCAATAAGACTTTGAAAAGAAGATCTATCTCTTACAAGAGAAAGCTCAGTTTCTAATCTTGATTTATCCATGTTAACCATTAACGCAATCAATTTATTCTGTAAGTAGTTAATTAACTTGCGCCATGTTGGTGTAAAATTATGATGAGTCATTAAACTTCGGGTTAAAAAATCTGGGTATTTATATTGCGACCAGTGATGTTCTGCAATTTCAAAGAGAAAAATTACATTATTAAGGTGCTTTAAGTTTTTGACAAAGACTGTTACTCTTTTAAAAAATTGGTCGCTTTGCTTTTTGTCAAGTTCTCGTTGTTCATTTTTCTTAAATATAAGTATTTGATCAACTTCTTCTAGAATCTCAAAACCAAAATGTTTTTGGGGGTTATCATCGAAAGGGTATTGTTTTAAATAGCCTTCAATTCCATACGCAATGATAACTCTAAAAAAAGTTTGACAAAATATTTTGCAATTATCTAAATAAATTTTTAGCTTTTTAAGCTCATCTATTATAATTGTTCCTTTATTAATATCGGTATAAAAGCTAAAAAGTGTCGAGAGCATCGCAAATATACATTTTTCAGTTAGTGTTATAATTAGTCCATTTGATAAATTTTTATTCTCAATTTCTAATTTAGTTACGTGCTCATTTATTTTTTTATAAATGTTATTCACTAGATTATAAATAAATTTATATTGTTCAATATTGAAATCTTCAGCAAATAATTTGATAAAGTATTCTATAAAGTTAACTGTATTTTTATTATCAGGGCCAGCTATAAAGTGAAACTGTTTATGACTTGCCTCACTTGACAAATTAATGACTTGACGTCCAAGTTCCGCTAATGCTTTTTCAATTTTATCGGGTGAAAAGTCTTTTATTTGTAAAACTTGATCGATATTCATTTTATTATCATCAATAAAAGCGGCGATCATTTCGAGATTAATTTCAAATTTGATTTTATGAGCAGGTTTTGACATTATTGTTATGCTCTAAATAGAGTTTTAAGGTTATTTTTACACAAACGTGTTAAAGTTAATATTGTAACTTTTACTAATGGAAAATCACGTATGTCTAGCGAAAACAATACTCTAGCAAAAAATATCATTTTAGATTCAGCCGGATTATCTGAAGCGCAATTAGAAAAAGTCTTGGGTAATATACTAGGACATACAATTGACGATGCTGAATTATATTTTCAAACTGTCAGACATGAATCCTGGGTTTTAGAAGATGGCATTATTAAAAGTGGGAGCCACAATATCGATCGTGGTGTTGGTGTGAGAGCCATTAGTGGTGAAAAAACAGGTTATGCTTATTCTGACGATATTATATTACCTGCCTTAGAACAAGCTGCCAGTGCTGCTCGATCTATTGCACGCTCTGGAGGCGAAGGCAAATTAAAAGCTTGGGATAGTTCGCGCCAAATAGTTTCGCTATACGATGCTATTGATCCAATAGATTCATTAAATGAGCAAGATAAAATAGCATTATTACGTCAAGCAAATGAGTTAGCTCGGCAAATTGATCCCCGAGTTCAAGAAGTTATTGTGAGTTTAAATGGCGTTCATGAAGTCGTGTTGATTTGTGCGAGTGATGGTACTTTTCAATCAGATATTAGGCCGTTAATCCGATTTAATGTAACGGTAATTGCAGAAGATGGTAGTCGTCATGAACAAGGTTTTGCAGGTGGTGGTGGTCGATATCGTTATCAACAATTAATTGATGATAATCTCATTGAAAAATTTACTCGTGAAGCGGTCAGACAAGCACTAATTAATTTAGATGCGATAGATGCGCCTGCTGGCACGATGCCCGTTGTGTTAGGGCCTGGTTGGCCGGGTGTGTTATTGCATGAAGCGATTGGACATGGTTTAGAAGGCGATTTTAATCGCAAAGAAAGTTCAGCATTTACAGGACGAGTTGGTGAAAGAGTTGCTTCTGATGAGTGCACGGTCGTTGATGATGGTACCTTACCAGGAAGACGTGGTTCGTTAACTGTTGATGATGAAGGCACTCCAAGCGAATGCACGGTGTTAATCGAAAATGGTATTTTAAAAAATTACATGCAAGATAAATTAAATGCGCGTTTAATGAAAATGAAACCCACCGGTAATGGCCGTCGCGAATCGTTTGCTTGTGTTCCTATGCCTAGAATGACCAACACTTATATGTTGGCTGGTAAAAATGATCCTGGTGAAATTATCGCATCTGTTAAAAAAGGTTTATATGCGGTTAATTTCGGTGGTGGTCAAGTCGATATTACATCTGGAAAATTCGTGTTTGCGGCAAGTGAAGCTTACTTAATTGAGAATGGAAAAATAGGCGCACCTGTAAAAGGCGCAACTCTTATAGGCAATGGCCCGGATATTTTAACGCGAGTCACCATGGTAGGTAACGATTTAGAATTAGATACCGGCGTTGGAGTTTGTGGTAAGGAAGGTCAATCTGTTCCGGTTGGTGTGGGGCAACCGACCTTACTTGTTGATGGATTAACGGTAGGTGGTACGTCTCAACAATGAAGAGATTAGTATTATTAATTTTCATCTTTTTTCTCGCGAGTTGTTCGAGTAGCGATCATCCTCTAAAGCCTTTAACACCAGCAGCGGTTGTTGTTGCTTTCGGTGATAGCTTAACGGCGGGTTCCGGTACGAGCCCGTCTAGCAGTTACCCAAATGTATTATCAAAATTAATTTCGAGACGTGTCGTCAATGCTGGTGTCCCAGGTGAAACAACTGCCGAGGGCTTGAAAAGATTGCCAGGTGTTTTAGAAAAATATCATCCTCAATTAGTAATTTTATGTTTGGGTGGGAATGATATGATTCGTAAGGTGGCAGACCAAAAAATTTCAGATAATTTATTTCATTTGGTTACTATGATTAAACAAAGTGGTGCAGAAGTGTTATTGCTAGCTGTACCTAAGCCCAAGATAATTTTAACAGCACCAGATTTTTATCAATCCATTGCAGATGAAGAGAAAGTCCCAGTTATGATGAATACCTTGCCAGAATTACTTGGTGAAAAAAAATATAAATCCGATGCGATTCATCTCAATGCAACGGGTTATCGATTATTAGCAGAAGCTATTTTTAAAAAATTAAGGCAATTAGGCGCTATTTCCTAAGATTAATTTTCTTTTGCTAAAATTTCAGTTTTAGCTATGACGGTTTTTAAATGTAATACTTCTTGTGGTGAAAATTCTTTGTAATAAGCGGTACCGAAATTTAAACAAAGATGAACATTTTCACCGATGCATTTTAATAAATCACGACCGCGCAAAATCACTCGACTAATATCATAAATATTTTCACCTGCCCAAATTTGTAATCGTTCGAGAGAGTCAAAAGCGAGCATAAAATATTGTTGATTATCTTCAACAATTAATGGTTGGTAAGGTTCTACTTCGCTTGCGCTAAATTCTTTATTGGTGGGCACGTATAAATAACTGCGCAAGATACAAAGATAAAATTTATTAACGACAGCTTGATCAGTTGGATTACTATAAATTGCTGCTAATAATTTATCGATTTCTGTCATGTTAATCTCACTTTGCTTCTGTTAAAAAAATCCCGCTAGGAGCGGGATAGTGGTGATTGTAGCGTAATGTAGTGAGTGGACAAAGTTATTTTCAAATTGCGAGTAGTGGGATTCTTTAATAACTGACAATATTGTTTTCGCGTAAACGTAATGTCAGTGCTATAACTGGTATTCCGAGTTTATCAGCTGCCTTTTGTAAGCTGCCGCCAGATTTATGTAAAATTGCCTTTAAGGTAATAATTTCACACTCTTTTTCGGGTAACATGGAATATAATTGCGAGCTAAATCGTCTCCGATTCCTTGCGGTCATGGGTTTCGCCTCCGGGTTTTCGCTATCTACGGTTACATAATGGCAAAAAGTCTTGTCTGCTATCAATTCGGTGATCACGTGTTTTGTATTATGGTTATTTCCCATCGAGCTGTAGGAAATTGACCTATAAGTCGGTTTTTTGAGAACGTTCCAATTAGTGTAAATGCATGTTGAAGCTTTTTTCTAACTCAAATAAACGCATACAATCTTTTCTAATTTATATTTATCAATAGTCTAGCAATTTCCTTTTTTTGAAAAATGATAAACGATGACTTTTGCAGCACAGACATGAGATACGAGAGCACTGTACTATGAGAAAGTTGAATAGACGGAGTGGTCGATGAAAATTAAATTCAGGTTTTGTCTTTTTATTGCGGTTGTTTTTCTAACTGCTTGTAGCGGTAAAGATGAATCGATTGATTATCAACAACCCAATTTGCAACATCTGCCAAAAAATGCCGTGATATTGGCTTATGGTGATGGGATTACAAGTGGCGCGGGAAGCAATCATGAAAATAGTTATCCCACAATCCTCGAAAAATTAATTGGCTATAAAGTCATTAATGCAGGGGTTCAAGGCGAGCTAACGAGTGAATCATTAAAACGGTTACCTGGATATTTAAAACAATATGATCCTAGCTTAGTTATTTTATGTGTGGGTGGAATTGATATGCTGAAAAAACATACTGCTGCTGAAATTAAAAATAACATTAGTGAAATGATCAAATTAATTCAAAGTCAAAATCGCCAATTAATTTTACTTGCGCCTCCTCAACCCACCGTCTCATTAACGCCGCCAAAGTTATATTTACAATTAGGCAAAGAATATAATATTCCAGTAAACACAACTTTGTTAGCTGAACTTTATCGTCATCCTAAATATAAAGAAAGAACGATTCACTTAAATAAAGTGGGTAATCATCGTTTAGCTGCTCAAATTGCTGAATGGCTACGTCAATTACATGCGATTGATGGTTAATAAATTGGTAACTTATATGGACCCACCCGTTTTTGCAAGAATGTTTGTGAATAAAAACGAA
>CAYGUK010000024.1:25660-42647 GCA_964352985.1 uncultured Legionellales bacterium | reverse complement strand
GCTTCGGGAACAAAAAAATCAGAATTTCTCTAATTCAGATCCGCGGAATGTGGGAGATACAACAATGAATTTTATAGGTACTCATGTAGTTGGGAAAAATTGATGTCAGTCGGGTTTAAAAAGTATGTTATAACAAAACATTGCAAATATTAGCCCGGGCTTCAAAAACGACCCCGGGTTAGGGTGACCAAACCGTGTTAAACGTAAAATATATGTTGCTTCGGGTTATAAAGTGTATTATTAAAACTTGCTTGAGTGAAAAATTGACTGAGCTTATTTAAAGATAAGTGTGGTATTACACTTTTATTTTCAGAAGGGATTTTAGTTTTTGGTAAGTCCTTTGCGATTTGATTTGCTAAAATGCCAATTGATAACGCATAAAAAGCCGAATGATTCCAACCATAAATTACATTATAATTATCTTGATAAACCAAATAAGCAGGGCTCCTTCTTGCCATGGGATAATAGATTGATGCTTTTTCATTAGAAGGTTGTATATGATAACCGGGTTTTGCTTTAACACCTAAATCAATCCATGCTTTAACACTATGATGGATATGTCGACTACGCCAACTCGGATAAAAATTGTAAGGTACGGAGACGGGCACAACTAAAGGATGAGAATCATTCCAACCGAGTTGATGTATATAATTCGCGGTACTCGCAAATATATCAGCTTTATCGTGCCAGATATCTTTTTTGCCATCGTGATCAAAATCCACAGCAAACTTTAAATAAGTGGAAGGCATAAATTGGCATTGACCCATCGCACCCGCCCATGAGGCATGCATTGCTGACTGTTTAATATCTTTGTCATCGACCATTTTTAATGCGCTCAATAGTTCTTGATGGAACATGCGATGACGACGACCTCGATAAGCTAAATGAATTAAAGTAGGAATTTCTTGATGTGCCCCTTGAATGCCACCGTAATTCGTTTCAAGCCCCCATAGGGCGACAATTATTTCTGGTGGAACTTGATATTGTTTTGCAATTTTTTGCAACAAAGAAAAATTGTGACGTAATTTATCTTGGCCGAGCAAAACACGTCGCGTATTAACATTTAATCCAGAATACTCATCGAACGTTAAGATGGTTGGAGTTAAATGTTCGGGATGAAGTACCGCATTTTTTAATTTTTGAGTATCACCTAAGGTCGCTTGGATGGTTTTATCACTCACACCTTCAGCTTTTGCTTGCTTCTTAACGCTAGAAAGAAAGTTTGCAAAATAATCGACATGTGAGTGCTCATGTCGAGCATAATCACGATGATGGTGATAGTGATGATGTCGATAATAATGATGATGATAAGCAAAGCTAGTAAATGACAGGGTTAGACATAAAACTAGAACAATCCATTTCTCAATTTTCATAGGATACTCTCAAATTTGATAAATACATAGTTTGCATGTGAACCCCGATTTTAAAGACAAAATATGACTATTTCAACGCTACAATGTACTCAGACAATCTGTTTTTAAACTCAATTTTTTAATTGAGCTTGCTAAAGGCAATTGCTAAGATACCCGGCAGCGAGTAGGGGGATAAGCATGGATGGTGTCCATTGTTAATTGCCGGAATAGATGAAGTGGGGCGTGGTCCTTTAGCGGGACCAGTCGTGGCGTGTGCTGTGATTTTACATCCAGACCGTCCAATTGCTGGGCTGAGAGATTCAAAAAAATTATCAGCCAAAAAGCGAATTGAATTTACCCAGATAATTAAACAGCAAGCGTTAAGTGTTGCCGTCGGTCACGCGACCGTGGCAGAAATTGATCGCTTGAATATCCATCATGCCAGTCTTCTTGCTATGCGACGTGCGTTTGCAAAATTAACGGTTAAAGCAAACAAAGTGTTAGTCGATGGTAAACATTGCCCACAATTAGAATGCAAACAAATTGAAGCAATTATAAAAGGTGATGAAACAGTGCCAGTCATTAGCGCAGCATCAATCATTGCTAAAGTAGCAAGAGATAATTACATGCTGAAGATGGATGCGAAATATCCAGAATATGGATTTGCAAAACACATGGGTTACCCAACCAAAGCGCATTTAGATGCTTTAGAAATGCATGGTATAACACCAATACATCGTCGATCTTACAAACCCGTCGCACGTTTAATAACGAATGTAGAAACCGTATAATTTAAATTGAGGTTGTTATGAGTGAAACAATTTTACAACGTGCCAGTCACGAACATGGTGTAATTGATAAAATGACTAGAGAATTATTATCTAAACCAAAATTAATCAAAAATGTCATCAAACGCGATGGCGCAAAAGTTGCCTTTGATCTTAATCGCATTGCGAATGCTGTTTACAATGCCATGCAAGCTAGTCAAGAAGGTTCATTAGATGAAGCAAAGCATGTTGCCAAAATCGTTCTAACGGAATTAGAAGAAATTAAATCCCGCTATAAAACCTTTGTCGCTAATGTCGAAGGGATCCAAGATGCGGTCGAAAAAGTATTAATCTATGAGAATTATGCGCAAACAGCAAAACATTATATTCTCTATCGGCAAAAACAAGCGGAAAAACGTGGTCAAACCATCACAATACCTGAACACGTTTTAAAATTAGCTGAAGAATCTAAACAATATTTCAGAAATAAATTAAGTGAATTTGTTTATCTTAGAACTTATGCGCGTTGGTTAGAAGATGAAGGCCGTCGCGAAACCTGGATTGAAACAATTGATCGCTATATAAATTTCATGCGAGAAAATTTAGGCGAGAAGCTAACAAACAAAGAATATAGCGAATTACGTCAAGCAATTTTGCAACAAGATATTATGCCCTCGATGCGTTTATTACAGTTTGCGGGAACCGCAGCAAGAAATACTAATGTGTGCGCTTATAATTGTTCGTTCATCGCACCACGTAAATTGCGTGATTTTGCCGAAGTCATGTATATTTCAATGTGTGGAACGGGGGTGGGTTTTTCTGTCGAAAGTCAAAATATTCAAAGCTTGCCCCAAATTGAATTTCAAAGTGGCGAAAAATTATCAACTCACGTTATTGCTGATAGCAAAGAAGGTTGGTGCGATGCTTTAACCTTAGGATTAGAAACTTGGTTTGCCGGAAAAGATATCGAGTTTGATTATAGTTTGTTACGTCCTGCGGGCGCGCGCTTAAAAACGATGGGCGGTAAAAGTTCTGGGCCAGAGCCATTACGTGATTTATTAAATTTTACACGCGCCACAATTTTTAAACGCCAAGGCCGTCGCTTACAAAATATCGATGCGCATGATATTTTGTGCAAAATTGGTGAAGTCGTCGTCTCTGGTGGCGTGCGTCGTTCGGCGATGATTTCATTATCCGATTTAGATGATCCTTTAATGAGAGACGCGAAAAAAGGCCAATTTTTCTATACCGAAGCACAACGTTGCATGGCGAATAATTCCGCCGTTTACATTGAAAAACCTGATAATGCAACACTGCTTGATGAATGGTTAGCACTTGTTAAAAGTGGTTCTGGCGAACGTGGTATATTTAATCGTTCTGGGCTATTAAAAACCTTACCAACAAGAAGATTAGAAGCTCTCAAAGAAAATGGTCTCGTTAAAAATGATCGCATTGTTGGGATTATTGGTACCAACCCTTGCGCTGAAATTATTTTACAATCCAAACAGTTTTGTAATTTAACTGAAGTTGTTGCACGCGCTGAAGATGATGAAAAATCGTTACTTAATAAAATTAGATTAGCCACCATTCTCGGAACGTATCAAGCAACGCTGACTAAATTCCCCTATTTATCGAAAGAGTGGAAGAAAAATTGTGAGCAAGAACGGTTACTCGGCGTATCCATTACTGGTGCTTGGGATTGTAAAGCCGCGCGTAAAAATGATGTGTTACAAAAATTAAAACGCAAAGCCATTGCTGTTAATAAAAAATTCTCTGAACGTTTTAACATCAACCAATCAACCTGTGTCACTTGTGTGAAACCGTCAGGGACAGTTTCTCAAGTTGTTGATTGCGCGTCTGGCATGCATCCTCGTCATGCGCCTTATTACATTCGTCGAATTCGAATTTCTGCGACGGATTCTTTATTTAAAATGTTGCGTGATCAAGGTGTGCCATGTCACCCAGAAGTAGGTCAAGCTGAAGACACCGCAACCACGTTTGTCCTGGAATTTCCAGTTAAAGCACCAAAAGATGCTGTCGTGCGGGATGATTTAAGTGCGCGCAATTTACTCGAATTTTGGAAAACGATGAAACTAGAATTCACCGAACATAATCCCTCGGTTACAATTTCTGTCAGTGATCATGAATGGATCGAAACCGCAAATTGGGTTTACCAAAATTGGGATATTGTGGGTGGTTTATCTTTCTTGCCCCGTTCAAATCACGTTTATCAATTAGCACCTTATGAAGTCATTGATAAAGCGCGTTATGAAGATTTAGTCGAAAAAGTAAAACATATCGATTTCTCACAGCTAATTGCGTATGAACGCAAAGATGAAACCGAAGTTAAAAAAGAGTTAGCTTGTGTGGGTGGAGTGTGTGAACTTTAAATTTTAATGACATTTTATAGAATAAAAACCTCGATTATCTTTGATCGAGGTTTTTTTATGATGTGTTTTTTACATAAACTACGCAAAACTTTCCATGAATCAGCGCAATCATGTATTAAATCTCACGAAAAATTTAGTGAATTAAAAAGTAACTTATTGTTAAAAGTTGATAGTAAAGATTTGCAAGATGAATTAAGCGCAATTGAATCGGCAGAAAAAGAAATGCATGAAGTAGTATGCAAGATACTAGAAAAAACGAACGGCGATAAGAAAGAGATTGATATAATCGATCTGTATTGTTTAATAGATGGAAAAGATGATCCTGCTGTTGAGTTTGATTTAGATACGCCAAGTAATTATCAAGTTCTTTATTACTTAGTAAGAAATGAAAGCGAATTGAATAAAAGTCTGGGTAATGCACCAGCTAAACAAGCTGAGAATGATCAGGATTCAACAATGGAAGAAGGGGAAGATGCTGACTTAGGATTAAAAGGCGTAACAAAATTAACATTCAAATAGATGTAAGCGATCTCTCAATTTCATAAAACGAAATTTTAATTGAGCACATAAATTGAATCTCAAAAAGTTTATGTGCTCATATTGCAGCAATAAAATAATACAGTCAAAACAGAGTTCCTCCAATGTTAAGTTTATCAAATCACAAAATTTACAAGAGCCCTTTATTTTCTCTTAAATGATATTCCGCAAGACAATATACAGGAAAGAAAAGAAGTCATCGAAAAATGGATAAAGGAATATACTGCTAAAGGCAAAACTATTAGACTATTTAAGCATAGACGAATATTACAATTATTTACAGAAGAACAGTTAAGTGAATATTTTCCGAATGATTTTGGTGAGGATGCAAATAATAAAGAAGCGTCTGATGATAAATCAAAAAGTCAAGCGTCAGTGCTTACGCTAAAATAAACACCGAATAAAAATATTTTATTTTGACTTGCTGCTTAATTTTCCAATTCATTTAATCAAAGATAAAATATTATTTCTATTTGATTTTTTAGCATTTAATAATTTTTAAGTTATATTTACTTATGAAGAATTCACTTATAAATTCGGTGTGTTTTGTTTTACCTGCATAGCTGTTTATATTTTGCTGTTTCTACCTGGTTCATATATGTGAATAATCCATTAGTCAAATATATCATTAAAAATATTTGTTGAAGTTGAGTTTAAACAATATACCTTGCTCGCTATTGACAGATGCATTGAAAATAAAATTAAAAATAGGTTTTTGTAATGTTCAGTATACCAAATCATTCAGTTTACATTTCACGATTATCTAAAAACCCTATTTTTAATGAAGGTAAAACAGGTGATGTTGATTTTGTTACTAAACTTGCTCTAAGTGTTGATGCAAAATTATTAACTGATCATGCTGATGAGCAAGAGATAATTGATTACTTGCAACAACAAAAAAAGAAATGTAAGCATCCGATATTGTTCCACTTGATTTTAAATCCGCCGATTTCCGGGGATCTCGTTTCACCAAATGGTCTAGAATTAATTAAAAATAATGGGATAAAAATTGTTATTACTGTAGTTGAATTCGATAAACATACAGCAAAAAAACAATTGATAATAGAGTATATGTCTTACGCCGATAAAGTAATATTTTTAGATACCCATGATGAAAAAGTTGCGATGAGACTTTTTAAAAAAGGTCTCATATCTAAAGAAATAATTCCAATACCCACTTCAGTACCCGCTTGTCTAATGCCTATTAATCAACGAGGAAATGATATTTTGGTTTTTGGCATAATACGAGAAGGCAAGGGATTCAACCATATTATCACCATAGCAAAGCGTCTAAAAAAATTTGAGAATAATAGAAAAATACTTATTGTCGGCTCAGTTCCTTCGGTTCAAAAATTGAATGGTGATAAATCTATTTATGATTTAGTAAAAGCAATTTACCCAACGCTTGATCTTGATAATAAATCTAATAATGAAATAGTCGTGCTTTATCAGCAAACTACGAATGAAAATAAGATTAATCCCGATATACCAATAGAACTTCATTTATACATTGAAGTAGTTGACTTACAACCGATATTTACAAGATGTCAACATGCTCTATATTTTGGTTTTCGAGGCGCAACTTTAAGAAATTCTTCTCTTTCAACCTTAATAGCGAGTCAATATATAATCCATGCGCTTGATGGGGAGGCTACAACCGATGAGTTACGTCAAGGTGGCAAATATGAAGGTGCGATACAATTATATAAAAGCTACGATAGCAAATTTATCGAGAACGTGCTTGAAAATCTATGTGATCAAGATTTGATACAAACAAATAGTGTTATAAGACAACGGTTATATGAAGAAGAAATTTCCGATGCACAAATTTCTTTCCGCTACACATCTTGTTATTTTGAAGTGCAAAAGCGAGACGAAATTGAAGATATAATTACTGAAATTCATAAGTTATTTTCAAAACTAAAAAAATCACCAGAAGTAAATGAAATTATTAAATATTTAGAAAGCTTTCTAAAGCGAGATAGTGTTGAAATTGATTTTAATATATTGAGTAGAGTCTTAGATCGCATAATAAATTTCTTGGATAAACTTAATCTAAGCAAGAACAAGGAAACAAAAAAAAATTATCCTTCACTGATATATAATGCAATTAAAACATTCTTTGTTGATGATAAAGTCCACACTAAAATCAAAGAACACTGCGAATCACTAATTAATTTCATCCATCAACGCCCGAGTTTAAACAAAGATAATATTATAGGACTTCCAAAAAAACTAATATTACATATTGCACACTCACCACATTACAATACTGTTTTCCCGCAAAATTTATCGCAGATTAAAATAATTAAAGTATTGGATGATTTAACTTTAATTGTTGAGATAGATAATCAAAACCTCTTTTTAACGCTATCTGAAATGAATCATGATTTTGTTACTCATAAGGTGATACTATCACTTTTGCATGCATTAAAAATCAATACCCCTGGATTTGCTATTTACGATTGGTTTGCTTTACCTGTTGCAACGCGCTCCTCGATTGAAACGATATGTCATTCAAAGATGATTAACAATGGAAAACAATGGGTTTGTTGTTTAACGCCAAATATTGAGGGTCAATGGTTATCAGATGTTTTATTAAGTGGTGATAATAGTGTGATCGACTATCATGACCAACTCAAAAAACATTTTATTTATGACATGTTATTCAACCATATAGTCCAAATTGATCCTTCAAAAATACTGATAACAAAAAACGGAGAGGTAGTACGTTATCCTCAATATAAACACTTAGAAAATACAACATCGATTGTGATGCAATTAATAACAGAAATTAATAATAGTCCCAATAGCGCTTTATATGGTGAGCTATCACGAGAAAAAATAGAGCAAGATAGTGAGAATTTATTATCCTCAGATCAAATATCATTATTATTGGACAATATAATAAATCTTAATCAACGTTTTAAAGTTTCGAATTTCACCATTCGAATTTATGATCCTATCGTAAAAAAATTACTTCAACTTCAACACCAAATCGTAATGCGAAAACAAGCAGGTGTAGATTGGATCTTATGTGAAGCAAAAATTGAAAAGCTGCCACATATTATAAAAAAATTAATATTATTGCCGATATCAGTCACAAAACAAGAACCATTCCTTTTGTGTAGTAAAGACGTTGATACTTTATCATTAATTCATGTTGAAGAGTTTGATAATAATAATTTGATTACTGTAGCAATCTGTCAAGCCATCGCAGAACAATCACAACAGATGATATCACTTGAACCATCAAATATTCGAATAAGAGAGATAGTTGAGCTTGACGAGTCATGTTATGTTGGCGTGCTTGATGTTGATTTTTTTGTGGCTGATTATTACCAACACCTTGCAAAAACACTGAATTTCGAATGGATTACCTTAAAACAGATTCTTAAAAACTTACAGCAGTTTAATATGACTGATAACGCAATAGCGGTATTAAATCGTAAAACATTAAGAGTTCAGTTCGAAGCTTTTTTCAAGAGAATATCGGATCATTATTTATTAACGAGTGATATGTTACAAAATAGTTTAGCTGAGACCATGTATCATCGCGCAAACTTATTGAGGGAATTTAAAAAAAGTCCAAAACAATTTAACAAATTAAACATAAGGCCAAGCTATAATGAAAGTTGCTATTCATTAATTTATTTAAATGAGGTTTTATCTAGAGAGAAAGACTTTGATGAGATGAGCCACTCAACTAAAATTCAATTGTTTTTATCTAAACATATGAAAGATTTAATTTTACCTAAGGATCTTAATATTGATAGTGTTCAAAAACAACTTGAATCCATATTTGAAATGGAACAACATTATTTTGAACAAGGTTATTTTACGTTTTATCATGCTGCACCTACAGAGATAGTCATTCTCTATGATTTATTCACTGAATTTTGGCATTCGGTGTTAATTACACCATTTGAAAAAGAAGACCATCGATTTCGCTTAATGGATATGGGGTTTAAAACGTTACCAACTTTACATGAATTTATTCAATATTTCACAACAGAATCTAAAACAATTGATAATTATAGTAGAGATTATCAAGAGATGGGATTAAGTGTTAATCCATTTTTATTTGGCAATCATCAAAAGAGTAGTTCTTCAAGTATTTATTTATTCTTGGAAAATGTATCTGCGGTTTCCTATTCTTCAAATCAAGAAGATACTTTTAAAAGCAATTTTAATCAATACTCTCTTAATATCATCAAACGTTATTCACGCATACTTGGCTTTAATTATACGGTAATAAAAAATTTATTAAATTCAATATTGCCTTTAAAATCAAAACAAGGGGGTAGTTTATTTCAACTAATCATACCACAGGAAATAATTGAGGAAATTTCTTATCCAGCTATTGTTTATGGAACACAATTTAACATTGATGGAAAACCACTCACGATTGCAGAAACGTTTCGTTTAGTAAAAGAAAAAAAATTGCCGTTTGATAATTTAATTAATCTCCAAGCGCGTTTGTATTTGCGACCAAATCTTTATGAAGATGTCATTACGAAGCGTTATAATAGTAAAAAAATTTCATATAATGAAGAATTGAATTATCGACTTAGAATAAAAGATGCTGCTCGACAATTATTTATTGTAACGCATGCACAGACAAAAACGCTATTTTTCACACCACTGCCAACTAAACGAATTATAAATCATCAAATGTTTAACATGATTGGCTATCAAGATGAAGAAAATAGAATTGAACATTTATTTGACCTGATAAGGAAACAATTTTATCACCAAGCATCGAGGTTTTTAATTGAATTATTTAAATCTAAAACAGAATTCGAAGAAGAACTATTTTCAGAAGTTATTATAGTCTTGTTTTCTAATGATTCCTTTTTTGAGGCTATAGATAAAAAGCAATTTAAACCACTATTTCAAGCCGCCGACCTAACGTATGTTTTTCAACACAAAAAATATACTGCAAATTTATTTAAAAATGTTACTAGCTTGATAGGGCTGGAGGGGATTGAAGATTGTTTTGAAAATGAAAAGCGTTTACATGATTTTATGCTTGAGTTGATGGGCGATAATAAAATAGTGGAAATTATATTTTTACATAATAAAGTGACAATTGATAAAAAAATCGAGCTAGTTTCCTTATTGGATACTAATCGAAAAAAAGATTTATTCCTCATTAAGAATGTTGCGATTGAAATTTGCCGAGAGTTTTTAATTGAAAATTTGATTAAAATATTTGAAATCGAGACATTTCTGTGTGAAATATATGACGAGAATAGAACGACTATTATTGATCTCTTAACTTCATCTCGTATTGGAGATGAAATGAAAATTCATTTGATTTTGATTATAAAAAAAGAGAAAAACAATAATTTCCCAGATAGTTTGAATGAATTATATGAAATTGGAAGCTCACTACGTTGGGATAATTTCGTTAAAATATTCTCAAATTTTAACGAAATTATTAATGATTTATTGCTAAGAGAAAAAGAGAAAGCAATGGAAAAATTATGCGAATCTATCAGATCTAAAGGGGTAATGTCGGAATTTTCGTATAATATGTTCTGTAGCATTAATGAAGATTTTATAAGTGACAACATCAAGTCATTAAACCAACTTGAAACAATATTAAAGTTATTAACCTACCATGATAATCAATTCGAAGTTACAGAATATTGGGTTGGTGTTGTTAACAAGATTATTGTAACTTTAGATGACTTTATAGATTGGATTATAAAAAATGATTCGAACAAAATTCAAAAAATCATATGTGATGTTAAACTAAAAGCAATGATTCATGAATTAGATGTGATTGATCAATTCAAATTCTATGAAATTTTTGATTATAGAAAATCAAAAAAAATAATTGCGCTATTCGGGATGTCATCGCTAATTAAATTTGCTAATAATGTTCAAAATTTTTATTGTTTATACTTTTCTGGTGAAGATAACAAAGAATTATTAAAAACCATGCCAACAGATTGGTTGGTTAATAATGAACAAGAATGTGTACGTTTGTTTAATATCATCTCTGCAAAAGATATTAACTTTATGATGGATAATAATTTTGAAAGTATTAAAGTTATTTTACAACAAGTGAACATCCTGACTGTTTATAATACTTATCGCACTTACTTCCCAGAATTAATGGATAAGATTTTGGATTATAAGAAACAATCTGGAATAAATATATCAATAGGCATGACAAGTTTAATCGACTTTTATCTGAGATATGGCGAAAAAGAAGCAGATCTTTTTCTTCAGAAATTTAACATTAATATATTTGATACTTTCCAAAATATAGATGATCTTCTATTAAGTTGTTATCGAACTGATCTTCTGTATGTTCTAAATAAGGAGGGTATTGTAGATCTTGAGGATAGTGGCAACGACAAGGAGAAATTGAATCTTGAATTATTGAGATGGATTTTTAGAAATTTGAAGGGTAACTTAATTGACAAGGTTCATTCTGGTCGGGAATATTGGTCTTTGATTGAAGTTTTAATCAAACTGGAAATTGATTATCCCAAAATAACACATGGCATAGAAAAACTTAATTTGCAACTTGATGATTTATTATATTTGTTATACATAATACAAGACTGTAAGTTAAAAAAATATCATCTGATTTTTGCCGATGTTTTTAAAATTGTTGCACAATCAAGTGATAAATCTAAGGAAACTAATCGAGAACTACACTATATCGTTTCATCTTGTTTTAAAAAATCGCCAGATTTAGGCCGTGAGTTAATTAACATTATATGCGATTTAGATATTGATTTTTATTGTCCTGAAGAGTTTTCTTTTTTCCTATTATACATTCCGAAAAATCTGGTCGAGGATCGAAAGAAACTAATAAAAAGATATCTCGATAAACATCCAAATCATGATAAGCCTATTAAACCAAGAGACATATTAGAATTTTTTACTGAAGCCGAAGTAAAAGAGTTATTGCCAGAGAGCTTTTATAAAAAGCAAGATAATAAAGAAACATCTAACGATAAACAAGAAGAGTCTGATTCTAAACCAGTAAGTTCAACAACAGTACTCTCACCAAAATAATTCTAGGGTTGTTACTTTTATTTTTTATATTAGACAGTAAGAAAGATTTAAACTTTCATGATTCAGTGTTCTATTTAAATGAAGCACATAAAATGAATATAAATTCACAGAATTTATTAACACATCAATCTTCATTAACATCGTAATTAAGTTTTACGTTAATAACAGTCAAGTTATTATTTTAGAAAAAAGACTGACGCAAAGCATGATAAATTGTTTTGCGTCAGTCTCGAGATTTAGATGAAACTCGAAGCAATGAGCTCTTGCAATACTTGACCTGTTGGATCGATTTTGGTTTTGGTTTCACAAAATTTTTCTGCCCATGCGCTGGTGCGAATACGAACGGGTGGATTCTCATTTTCGATTAATTCATGAATCACTTTTGCTACTTCAGAAGGTGACTGAAAAGAATTTTTAGAGCGTTCTGCTATTCCATTTGTATAACGTTGAAATAATTCTTTATAAGGATCATTTTCTGTAAACACGATTTCTTTTTCGAGTGAAGAAAAGAAATTTGATTGCATGCCGCCTGGCTCAACAACACTGAATTTGACATTAAAAGCAGGTTGCACATATGTGGCGAGTGACTCGGTAAAGCCTTCAACTGCAAATTTGGCACCACAGTAAATTTCATTAAAGGGTTGACCAACTAAACCACCTACAGATGAAATATTAATAATATGTCCTGATTTTTTCTCACGCATAAAAGGTAATACGGCTTTAGTTGTTCGAACCACGCTCATAAAATTGAGATCGATTGTTTGTTGAATTTCAGCAAGTGATGCTTGTTCAGTGGTTTTGGGAAAACCTCTACCTGCATTATTTATTAAAATATCAATATGACCTTCATTTGCAATAATCTCATCGACACAATGAACGATACTTTCGTTATCGGTGATATCTAAATATTTTACAATTAAATTATCAGAATTGGCTTTTTCTCTTAGTGCTGATGCTTTATTTAGATCACGCATGGTCGCATAAACTTGGTAATTTTTTTGTGCTAACAACAATGCGGTTTCTTGACCTAATCCTGATGAGGTACCCGTAATTAATACAACTTTTTTCATAAAATAATTTTCCTTATTCATAACCAAAAAAAGTCATAATAAAATAAATCTCAAATCGATGGTAATTCAATATTTAAAACAATTATTACCCTATTTATTTTTATTGACTTTGTTTAAGAAGGAGAGCGCGCAATTATTATAATTGCTGAGCAAAGTGTGAAGGTGATATAGCAATTAAATTAACAGTTTTCATAAAGATATTATCGATGTAGCAAAAAAAATTTTAGACTAATCGGTAGTCTGGTCGGTAATTGTCTAGTCAGTGCAAAATTTTTGATTAACTCCTTGTTTTTCAATTATATATTCTCTCATGACACTCAAGCTCTGGATAAGATATAATAGCGGGCTATTTTTATGGGGACCCGATGGACGCTCGTTTCGTACACTTACATTGCCATACAGAATATTCAATAGTGGATGGCATCATACGAATTTCACCTTTATTCGATAAAATTCGCGAAGGTGAAATGCCGGCTTGTGCTTTGACCGATCGTAATAATTTATTTGCAATGGTGAAATTTTATAAAGCTGCGATGAAAGCGGGGATCAAGCCTATTATCGGTGCGGAATTATTAATTCATAATCCTCAAGATGAAAAAAAACCGTATCCCATCGTATTACTTTGTCAAAATCAACATGGATTTTTGCATTTAAGCGAATTAATTTCTAAAGCTTATGTCGATGGACAAGATAGCGGTTTGGTCATGATCGAAAAAGACTGGATTAATAGTGATGGCTTAATCGCTTTATCTGGCGGAATGCATGGCGATATCGGTCAAGCCTTATTAAATCATCATGCTGAATTGGCAAAAGAAAGATTACAATTTTGGTGTGATTTATTTCCGAATAAATTTTATTTAGAAATTATGCGAACGGGTAGAGCCTTAGAAGAAGATTATATTAAATTGATTTTGCCTTTTGCGACGACGCATGCCGTGCCTTTGGTGGCTACCAATGATATTTGTTTTTTATCGAGAAGTGATTTTGAAGCACATGAAGCAAGAGTTTGCATTCATGATGGTGTGACATTAGCCGATCCTAAACGCGAACATCGTTACAGTGATCAACAATATTGTAAATCAGCTGAAGAAATGTGTCAGCTATTTGCTGATATTCCACAAAGTTTGCAAAACACGGTTGAAATTGCCAAGCGTTGTAATCTTGAAGTAAAACTCGGTGATACGTATTTACCCAATTTCCCAGTACCATCAGATAAAACCATCGAACAATATTTAACAGAAAAAGCACAACTCGGATTAGAAGAACGCTTAAAAATTATTTTAAAAGAAGATGAACCAGATAAACGCCAACAATATCTTGATAGATTAACAATTGAATTAGATGTCATAATCAAAATGGGTTTTCCCGGGTATTTTTTAATTGTGGCTGATTTTATTCAATGGTCAAAAGACAATAAAATTCCTGTGGGCCCTGGGCGTGGATCGGGTGCAGGTTCACTTGTCGCTTATGCCTTAAAAATTACAGATCTCGATCCCTTACAATATGAATTACTGTTTGAGCGTTTTTTAAATCCAGAACGGGTTTCCATGCCTGACTTTGATATTGATTTTTGCATGGATAATCGTGATCGAGTGATTGATTATGTTGCTAATCGTTATGGTCGTGAAAGTGTTTCACAAATTATTACTTATGGATCAATGGCCGCCAAAGCGGTGTTAAGAGATGTGGGGCGCGTGTTAGGCCATCCTTATGGTTTTGTCGATAAAATTGCGAAATTAATTCCTTTTGAAATTGGAATAACACTTGATAAAGCTTTGCAACAAGAAGATGTTTTGCGTACGCGTTACGAGGAAGAAGAGGAAGTTCAAGGTTTAATTAATCTTGCAAAAAAACTCGAAGGAATCACGCGTAATGCCGGCAAGCATGCGGGTGGGGTGGTGATAGCACCGTCTAAACTTTCAGATTTTGTGCCGTTATATTGTGAAGCGGGCGGCAAAAATTTAGTCACACAATTTGATAAAGATGATGTCGAATCGATTGGTCTTGTTAAGTTTGACTTTTTAGGATTACGCACGTTAACCATTATCGATTGGGCTGTGCAAACTATTAATCAAACACATATTGATCAAACACTCGATATTTCACTGATTAATACCGATGATAAAGCGACATTTGATTTATTAAAAAGATGTGAAACTACCGCTGTTTTTCAGCTTGAATCGCGCGGCATGAAAGATTTAATTCGACGTCTTCAACCCGATTGTTTTGAAGATATTATTGCTTTAGTGGCATTGTTTCGCCCTGGTCCTTTGCAATCAGGGATGGTTGATGATTTTATCGATAGAAAACATGGACGTGCCAAAGTCGAATATTTACATCCTTCACTCAAAACCATTTTAAAACCTACTTACGGTATTATTTTATATCAAGAACAAGTAATGCAAATTGCCCAAGTGTTAGCGGGTTATAGTTTAGGTGGTGCGGATTTATTACGGCGCGCAATGGGTAAGAAAAAACCGGAAGAAATGGCGAAGCAACGTGAAATCTTTATCACGGGTTCTAAAAATAACAATGTCGATGAAAACATTGCCGCACATATTTTCGACTTAATGGAAAAATTTGCAGGTTATGGTTTTAATAAATCCCACTCTGCTGCTTATGCCTTAGTGTCTTATCAAACGGCATGGTTAAAAGCGCATTATCCTGCGGCATTTATGGCGGCAGTATTATCATCAGATATGGATAATACCGATAAAGTCGTCGGCTTTATTGAAGAATGTAAAGCGATGAAACTCGGTATTATTTATCCCGATATAAATCAGTCGTTTTATAAATTTAATGCAATTGATAAGAAGACTATCTTATATGGTTTAGGCGCAATTAAAGGCGTGGGGCAAGCTGTGATTGAAGCAATGGTCGAACAAAGAAATCAATACGGCAAATTTAAAAGTCTTTATCAATTTTGTGAACGCATGGAAGCACATAAAGTCAATCGTCGAGTGTTGGAAGCTTTAGTTCGAAGTGGCAGCATGGATGGTTTTCAAATTCATCGTGCGAGCTTATTATTTACGATTGATAATGCGCTACAATCTGCCAATCAAGTGAGTCAAAATCGAACCTCAGGCCAAGTTGATTTATTTGCTAATCCCACTTCTGAAGTCACTATTGATCATGAATATGTTGACGTGCCAGCTTGGAAAATGGATCAAAAATTAATTGGAGAAAAAGAAACACTTGGTTTATATATCAGTGGTCATCCTATTGATCGTTATCGATTAGAGTTGCAAGCAATTACGCATCAGACTATTAAGACACTCAAACCACAAAATAAAACCATTAAAATCGCTGGATTTATTATTGCCATGCGAACGATGAATACTAAACGCGGTGATCGCATGGCTTTTATTACCTTAGATGATGATACCTCGCGTCTTGAAATCGCGGTGTTTTCCGATGTTTATCAAAAATATCGTGAAGTATTAGTGAAAGACAATTTAATTATTGTTGAAGGTGAAGTATCACGCGATGAATATAGTGGTGGTTTTAAAATGAGTGCAAACCGCATTTTAAATATTTCAGAAGCACGAGAAAGTTTTGCAAGATATTTACAAATCACTGTAAAAAGCGAACAAATAAATGATGAATTTATCGAAAAATTACAAGGTTTATTAGCCGATTATCGTCCAGGCACTTGTCCTGTTGCGATTGACTATCATCACGATAATGTTAATGCGAAAGTGGCATTAGGCAATAAATGGCGGATAAAACCCACAGAACAAATGATAACAAGATTAAATGAGATGATTTCACCTGAAGCCATTGAATTTTGTTATACTTAACCCATTAACTAAATTGGATATGACAATGAA
>CAYGUK010000024.1:0-25650 GCA_964352985.1 uncultured Legionellales bacterium | reverse complement strand
TAGAGGAATTACGCTTAGTTGGCAGCGATAGTGAAATAAATATCAGCGAAGAAATTCATCGCTTAGAAAATAAATCTCGAGAGTTAACAAAATCAGTTTTTTCGAATCTTTCGTCATGGCAAGTCGCGCAAATGGCAAGACATCCTCAACGGCCTTATACACTCGATTACATTGAGAAAATCTTCACTGATTTTGATGAATTACACGGTGATCGAAATTATGCTGACTCAAAAGCATTAATTGGCGGATTAGCGAATCTGGAAGGTAATCCCGTCATGGTGTTAGGTCATCAAAAAGGTCGCACCACTAAAGAAAAAATTCACCGAAATTTTGGCATGCCAAGACCGGAAGGCTATCGCAAAGCATTGCGTTTAATGCAAATGGCTGAGCGATTTAATTTACCCATAATCACCTTTATTGATACGCCGGGAGCGTATCCTGGGATCGGTGCTGAAGAACGTGGCCAAAGTGAAGCGATTGCGCAAAATCTTGCGGTCATGTCTCATTTAAAAACACCTATTATTTGTATTGTGATTGGCGAAGGCGGCTCCGGTGGCGCTTTAGCGATTGGTGTTGGTGATTGTGTGTTAATGCTTCAATATAGTATTTATTCAGTTATCTCACCTGAAGGATGCGCCTCAATTTTATGGAAGAGTGCAGAAAAAGCCTCTGATGCAGCAGAAGCAATGGGCATTACCTCAACGCGTAATAAATCATTAAAATTAATCGATGGAATTATCGAAGAACCTTTAGGTGGTGCGCATCGTGATGTTGATGATATGGCAAACCGAATTAAAAAAGCATTACATGATAATTTAAATGAATTAAAAAAATTCACGCTTGATGAATTGGTCGAACGACGCTATCAGCGTTTACTCAATGTAGGGATCCATGAGCATTGATGAATTAATAAAACTGCTTGGATCATTTATATTGCCACAAAAAGATTATTTTGTGGCATATAGTGGCGGCGTCGATTCACATGTTTTATTAGATATTTTGGCGACTCATCACAATAGCAAAAACCAAATTCATGCGATCCATATTAATCATCATTTAAGCCCAAATGCGAACACTTGGGAAAAACACTGTTTTTCCATATGTCACAGTTATGGCGTTTCCTTTGAAGTAGAAAATCTTGATTTATCTCATCTTGCCGGCGAATCGCTTGAATCATTAGCGCGTGATAAACGCTACGAAGCATTGCAAAAAATGATCAACGAGAGAGGGGATTTATTAACGGCTCATCATCAACAAGATCAAGCAGAAACAGTTTTATTACAGTTATTACGAGGTGCTGGTATAAAAGGGCTATGTGCCATGCCAAGCGAAATGCCATTTGGCGAGGGTAAATTAATTCGTCCATTTTTAAATGTTACCAAAGATGATATTTTACATTATGCGAAACAAAAAAAATTAACATGGGTTGAGGATGAGAGTAATCAAAATTCACGATTTTCTAGGAATTATTTACGTCATTATGTGATGCCAAATTTAATTTCACGTTGGCCTGAAACAAGTGCGAATATTGCTCGAAGCGCAAAACATCTATCTAACACCAAAAAAATTATTGATGAAATAAATCAAAAAGATTTTAAAGTGATTAAACAAGTGGATTTTTCTATTTCACTTGATAAATTAAATCAATTTTCAAAAGAACGCCAACAAGAATTAATTCGTTATTGGTTAAGTGAATTAGATTTACCTGTACCTTCAACGAAACAATTATCACAGGTGTTTAACGATGTCATCAATGCTAAACAAGATGCAAATCCTTGCTGTCAGTGGCCGGGAGCTGAAGTACGACGATTCAAACAAAAATTATATGCGATGTTGCCTTTAACGCCACTCCCTAACGCGTTATCGATTGCATGGTCTTGGCCTGATGATTGTCTTTTACCAGCGCTACTTGGCGTAGTGCGTTCTGAGCAAGTTGTAGGACTTGGGATCCGATCTCACTTTTTAAATCAAGCGCAAAATTTGCAAATTCGATTTCGACAACAAAATGAATATTTTCATCCGGCAGGGCGTCAACATTCGCAATCATTAAAAAAATTATTACAAGAATGGGAAATCCCAACGTGGTTACGTGATCGCATTCCGCTGCTATATGCCGATGATAAATTAATTAGTGTGATTGGTTATGGAATACGACAAGACGTACAAGTTGATGAAGATGAAATCGGGTGGCGAATTTATCTTGACAATGATCAGGCAATTGAATAGAAAGATTAATGAAATAAGGTTTAATGGAAAGTGATGATAACCAGTGCTTCGATAGTTATTTTACTCATAGTTTTAGTTTTTATGATCGTTTTATCGGGCTTTTTTTCCAGTTCTGAAACGGGAATGATGTCGCTGAATCGATATCGCCTCAAGCATTTGGCAAAAATGCATAAACATCGCGCAGCAAGACGTACTAAAAAATTATTAGAACGACCCGATAGGTTACTCGGCATTATTTTAATTGGAAATACGTTTGCAAATGTGTGTGCCTCAAGTGTTACCACGATTCTAGCCTTGCATTTATTTGGTGATTTAGGTGCAGCGATTGCGACATTTGTGTTAACCATGATTATTTTAATTTTTTCTGAGATGGCACCCAAAACCTTCGCTGCACTTCATCCTGAAGGCGTGGCTTTTACTTTTTCTTTGCCCTTACGTATTTTAT
The DNA here is from genome assembly GCA_964352985.1 of uncultured Legionellales bacterium. Taxonomy (GTDB): domain Bacteria; phylum Pseudomonadota; class Gammaproteobacteria; order JAHCLG01; family JAHCLG01; genus CAYGUK01. The sequence goes on along the minus strand of CAYGUK010000024.1, from coordinate 22,979 downwards.
TAATTTTACTTTATCCTTTAGTTTGGTTTGCAAATTTAGTGGCAAATGGTTTGTTGTTTTTATTTGGTGTTAGGATCAAAGACATTATTAGTGATCCCCTATCTCGAGAAGAATTACGCGTTGCGGTTTTTGAATCGGGTGGAAAAATTTCAACAAAACATCAAAATATGTTAATCAGTATTTTAGATTTGGAAAGTGTGTCTGTCGAAGATATCATGGTGTCGCGCAGTGATATTATCGGAATTGATTTGGATGATGATTGGGATGCCATTCTCGATCAATTGTTAACTTGCCAACATACACGTTTGTTAGTTTATCGCAATGATATCGATAACGTGCTCGGCATGTTACATTCAAGACAAATGTTAAGTCTTATGTCACATAATAAACTCAATAAAGAATCGATTGAAGAAGTGATGGAAAGCATTTATTTCATGCCAGAGTCTACACCACTGTCGACTCAATTAATTAATTTTCAACGTGAAAATCGTCGTATCGGATTAGTTGTTGATGAATATGGTGATATTCAAGGCTTGGTAACATTAGAAGATATATTAGAAGAAATTGTGGGTGAATTCACTACTGACTTTTCGAATTATTCAAAAGAAATCCATCCACAACAAGATGGTACGTTTATGGTTGATGGCAGTATTCATGTCAGAAAATTAAATCGGATGATGAAATGGCATTTAAGTGCGGTCGGCCCTAAAACATTGAGTGGTTTAGTGATAGAAAAGTTGGAGATGATTCCACGCGCTGGAACTTGTTTGAAAATTAATAATTATGCAATTGAAGTGGTGCAAGTAAAAGATAATATGATTAGGACCCTGCGTATTTTACCGATGAAAAAGGAAACAAAATTATGATCCCCTATTTGTCTGGGGATGAGGAAACTACAACAGACTATCAATCTTATTTAACCGCATTAGCGCAAGCAGGCTTTAAAGGTGACATTGCTAAAACAGAGAGTGATCGCGTGGTCGCATCGGTTGATAATAGTGTTTATCAATTATGCCCACAAGCGGTGTTATATCCAAAATCAAAGCAAGACATTATTTTAATTTTCAAACTCTCCAATCAAGAAAAATATCATCAAATTAAGTTTACACCGCGTGGCGGTGGTACTGGTACCAACGGGCAGTCATTGACCAATGGCATTATTATTGATACATCACGTTTTTTAAATCGGATAATCGATTTCGATGAAAAAAATAGGCAAATTACGGTTGAACCTGGTGTAGTGTTAGATCAACTCAATGAATATCTTTTGCCTTATCATTTATTTTTTGCACCAACACTTTCGCCTTCCAATCGCGCAACGCTGGGAGGCATGTGTAATACTGATGCTTCTGGCAAAGGATCGTTAAAATATGGTAAGACGAGTCAAAATATTTTAGCGCTAGAAATCGTCCTTGCTGATGGGAGTTACCATCATATCGAAATATTTAATGAGTTAACGTTTCATCACACGATTTCTAAAAATGATAGTCTGGCTTTAATTTTAAAAACAATAAATCAAATTGTGAGTGATAAAGCCGAGTTAATCCAACAACAATTTCCTGAGCTCAAAAGATTTATGACGGGATATAATTTAGCAAAAGTGAAAGCGGCTTCTTTTTTTGATTTAATCCCAATAATTTCAGGCTCAGAAGGGACATTGTGTTTTGTTACGAGCTTAACCTTAAAACTTTTACCTCAACCCTGTTCTCGTATTATGCTATTGGTGAAATATGCTAATTTTGAACAGGCCTTATCGCATGCGAGAGAATTAATTAAACTTATCCCTGATGCAATAGAAACGCTAGATGAAACTGTATTAAATCTAGCTAAAGAAGATATTATTTATGAAGATGTTAAACCTATCATTGAACGTAATAATCAAGGTAATACCCGCGCTATTAATTTAATTGAATTTACATTTGATTATGAATTGATAGATAATGAATTCATAGAAAATATTCAAAATAAACTAGCAAAGAATCAATCTACTTTTTTAGGTTATGACATTATCACCTCAGAATCAGACATCGATTCATTTTGGCAACTTCGCAAAAAAAGTGTGGGTTTATTAGGTCATGCAAAAGGATTAAGAAAACCCATCGCATTTATCGAAGACACCGTCGTGCCACCCGAAAATCTTTGTGATTATGTCAAAGAATTACGGGAGTTACTAGATAGTCATGGTTTAACCTATGGCATGTTTGGTCATATTGATGTGGGCTGTTTACATGTTCGTCCTGCACTAAATTTACGTGATGTGGGCGATCATAAAATTTTCACTGATATTATAGATAAAACTGCGCAACTCACCAAAAAATATGGTGGTGTATTATGGGGTGAACATGGTAAAGGTTTTCGAAGTGAATATGTGCCGATGTTTTTTGGTCGCGAACTTTTTCATGATTTATGCAAGATAAAAGCAGTATTCGATCCGAATAATCAGTTAAATCCAGGAAAAATTGCTGTGCCAGCTAAAAGCAATGAAAAATTAATAGCAATTACTGATGTAAAATTTCGTGGGGAATATGATAGTGACATTAAAGAAGATTTAGCACAAACATTTATGACTGCACTTGATTGTAATGGCAATGCTGCATGTATGAATTATCGATTTCAAGATGTCATGTGTCCTTCTGCCAAAATTACTCGCAATGCAATTCACTCACCACGTGGTAGATTAAATTTAATTCGACATTGGTTGAATAAACTTTCAGCAAAACCACAAAAAACAGCGTGGGTTTTAAAATTACCGTTTATTAATTTTATTTGTCGATTTCTGAATTCGTGTTTTAGAAAAAAAGTCAAAACAGATTTTTCCTACCAAGTTTTGCAAGCGATGTCGGGTTGTTTAGGCTGTAAGGGGTGTGCGACTCAATGTCCTATTCAAGTAGATGTGCCTCATGTGAAAGCGCATTTTTTAGCATTGTATTATTCACGCTATACTCGGAGTTTAGGTGTTTTTTTTAGTGCTCATATTGAAACCATCGCCAAGTGGCAGAGTTATTTTCCCCGAGTGAATAATACAATTATAGAATTGACACCTATTAAAAAATTAATTACCGCGATGACGGGTTTAACGCATTTACCTAGCCTAAGTTATCCTACAGTAAAAAAACGAATTAACACGTATGATTTAGCAACGTTAATTCAACAATTTACTAATCAAAATACAAATAATGAAACGCAATCTGTCATCTTACTCCAAGATGCAGTCACCACTTTTTACGAAGCGAATTTAGTTGAAGACTATGTTAACTTTTTGCAAAAGTTAGGTTTTAAAGTTTATTGTTTATCTTATTTTGAAAATGGTAAACCGTTACATGGCGCAGGGAAGCTTGATCATTTTCAGAAACTTGCACTACGTAATATGAAAAACCTATCTGAGATTGCAAAATTCAATATTCCAATAATCGGTATTGAACCTAGTATTACCCTGACTTATCGTGATGAATATTTAAAACAAAACCCAACTTGGAATGTCAAAATTCAATTAATTGAAGAATGGTTAATTCATTTTCTTGATGTTTTACAAACGCATTTCACTCTACAAAAGACAGAAAAATTTTATTTATTTAGTCATTGTACTGAACAAGCTTTTTTACCTCATGGTAAGGATATGTGGTGTCAAATATTTAATGCGTGTTCGATATCATTACAGCCGATTCAAACAGGATGTTGTGGCATGGCCGGTCTTTATGGGCACAGTGTTTGTCATCAAAATGAATCTCAAGGAATTTTTAATGCGTCTTGGCTAACGCATCTTAATCAGTTACAAGCTTGTGATACTGTTCTAGCAACAGGGTATTCATGTCGTTCACAAGTTAAAAAACTATCCACGCATAAGGTTTATCATCCTATATCAATTTTGAACCAACTGTTTTAAGTGTTTGTATTTAAGTTATTTCATTTTTTAGGAAGTTATTAAATAAAAAGATAACTATATATGACTTTATTCAAAATGCGGCTCAAGTATTTAAATCATTGAATCCAGATCTTAAAAATTCAGATAGAATTAAACCTTTCGATAAGAAATCTGTGGGTCGTCCAGCCTTAAAAAGGCCTACAACTGTTGCATTTGTGCCACAAGAAGTTGCCCATGCTCGAGTAGAGAGTGCGTTAGCAAGAAGCCAGCAAGCTAAGCAACAATTACAAGAACCAGAACAGGATGATCCTGCACCTGGATTTAGAAGACAACACTCGGTAACTTAACAATAAAAATATATTATCAACCAATAAAATTAGTTTCGAGTTCGATATGAATACTTCCTGCAAATTTTAATGTTTGATGCGGCGTATTTAATAGTAACACCCAAGAATTAAAATCGGTTTGTTCTAGACATTGATTACCGCGACCACGAAAAATTAATTGTGCGTCGACAGTATTAGTTTTTAATAATGTCTCAAGTTTATCTTTAACTTCGGCTTTCATTTTAAAACGTAATTCTTTATATAAAATAACATGGTCAGCCCTGGTTGCTGGCATAAAGTCTGAACCAAAATAAGTTGCATTTTTAGGGATAGGTAAAAATAATTCACCGATTAATTCATCATTTTTTCTAACATAAAAGATAAACTGTTGCTTATTTAATTTGCCATTTAATGTGACATCATTTAATTCATTCACTTTAGAATCTGAGATTAACTTACCTTTGACAAATTGATAATTTTTAAAAATAGTCATTTCATTTTTTTGGAAATGATAGGGCGTCATAAACCAATCATTTGCTTTGGCGCTTATTGCGCAAGCAAAAATGATTGATGTAAAAAATAAATTAACAATAAAAAAGAGTGTTACTGAACAAATAGTTTTGTGCAATTTTAACATTTATTGGGTATCCATCTGAAGTTTATCCTGTATTGCTGATATATTATCAGAGTTTGTATTCGCAGGTATACTTATATCAATATTGTATCTTCGCTAATTTTGAGGAAGATAAATTGTTATTTTATTCTAATTAATTCATTTTTCCTTTTAGGGTGAAATCTAAGGATAAAGTATGTTGTATCCCATTTGAAGCGACGATGCAGTTTTTAATTTGTCCTTGATAAAGACTTGTATTTGAGTTGGTATAGGGTTTTGTTATTTCAATAGTGCATGATTTTTGTGGTGAAAATAGTTGTCCGCCTTCAGCAATATAGGAAATCTGCGTATTGTGGTTGCTGGTTGAATAATTGCCTTTTCGAAAAGCCTCAGTTCTAATGATAATTCTTGATGGATTTGCGATTTCATTTTTCACTAATTTTCTCATAAACTCGATGCTGGATTCTTTGGGTTCTGTAAATGTGGTGTTAGCAAGAAAGTGAGGGTTGAAAATAAAAACATGTTTAACGCCATCTATAATTATTGTTGCTTTGCCTTTGATCAAATGTTGAAATGATGTTTTTGCGTAAATGTTAGGGCAAAATAAACTGAGATTACATAGCATGCAAAATATAAAGATGAATAAATTTTTCATGAAGTTTAACCTTAAAATTCCCTGTTAACATGAAACAATTATTATAATGGCAGAGAAATAATAAAGGTAGTCCCTTCGTTTAATTTGCTTTCACAGTGGATATCACCACCATGTTCAAGAATAATACTGCGCACAATAGGTAAACCGAGGCCGGTGCCTTTACCCACAGGTTTGGTGGTGAAAAAAGGATCGAAAATTTTTGAAATTTTTACCGGATCGATACCACTCCCCAGATCTGAAATTCTGATTATGGCTTCTCTCGAATTTCTTTGCCAAGTAATACGAATTTCTTTTTTCGGCATCGCATTCATCGCATCCATGGCATTGATGATTAAATTCATCACGACTTGTTGAATTTTATTGGTACACATTTTAATGGCGCATTCATCACTGGGAAATTCAGTATGAATGGTGACTTTTTCTTTAACGAGACGATAATTTAATAAGGTGGTGACACGATGAACGATTTGACTAAATTTTTCTTCGGTATAAGATTCATTATTATCTTTTTCCATGCGAGAAAAAGACAGTAAATTAGTGATAATTTCATTACAACGCATAATTTCTTTTTCAGCATCTTGTAAATAAGGATAACACTTATTTTCTTTTTCAACATATTTAAGCGCATATTGCACGTAATTTAATATACCCATCATGGGATTAATTAATTCATGGGCCGTCCCTGCCGCAAATGTACCAAGTGAACTCATTTTTTCATTTTGAATCATCACTTGGGTTGAATCGCGGAATAAATTATAGGCGTCAATTTTTTTATTTAATCGTTTATTTTCTTCTAATAGTTTTTCATTAAGAATGGATTCATGAACGGCGATATTTTGAGCTTTGTCGTTTTGATCTTTAATATAATGAATTAAATCGGTGAGTTGCTTTCGTTCTGTCTCGAGTTCATGAATTAATTTATTTCGGGCAATTGCATAATGAATAATTCTTGAAAAATTCACTTTTTCAAGATTTTCCTTTATCACATAATCTTGCGCGCCTTCTTGCAATATGGTCATCTCAAACTCTGGATCGACTACATTGCTCATGACAATAATGGGAATATCCGGGACGAAAATATGAATGCGCGAAAGGGTATCAATACCTTCACTATCAAATAAATTTAATTCTAAAAAGATGAGATCAAAAGGCGAATTTTCTAATATCAGAATAGCATCATTTAAATTTGCGACGTGTAAAATTTTAGCTTGATTAATATAGGAAGATTTTAATACTCGCGTGAGCGTTAACATATCTTTTTCGCTTTTATCGATGACTAACACTTGTTCAATTTGTGACAAAAATTTCTGCACGCTGATGCCTTGCTTCTATGGCTACCCCCTTAAGTATAGTAGTTGCTTGTTGATATGCGAACTTAATGACTTAACTCTAACTAGTTGATAATTGGTGAGATAAACTTAATTACTTGATTTGGCAAATGGATTCGATCACATTATACTGAGCAGCTTTAGAATATTGAGTGGAAAGTTATGCCAATTAAGACATTTCCTTGTAAATTAGTTTGGTCATCCATGTTGACCGATAGCGTCAGACATTTGGCTTTTAAGCGAGATGATGGTCAAGCGTTTAATTATCAAGCTGGGCAATTTATTAATTTTCATTTTGAACGGGGTGGTAAGCCTATTATGAGAAGCTACTCTGTGGGTAGTATGAATAATGATAAATCAGAAATTGAAATTGCGGTTTCTTATGTTGAGGGGGGATTGGCCACTGGTATTTTTTCCAGTGTGCAAGACGGCGATATTTTAACTGCGTCTGGTCCTTATGGTCGGTTATTATTGCGTGATGAAATGGATAAACGATTGATTTTAATTGCCACGGGTACTGGGATCACGCCTTATCGGGCGATGCTTCGTGATTTTCATCAATATCGAGAAGTCATTGTTATTGCAGGAAGTCGTTATCGACCTGACGCGCTTTATGCTGATGATTTTTTAACATATGCGAACGCCAATAAAAATTTTCAATATTTTGCCTGTTTTTCACGGGAAGGTGAATCTCAGCTTTCTCAACATGAATATAAAGGTTATGTGCAAAATAAATTACAAGATTTAAAACCAAATCCTGATAATGATATAGTTTATTTATGTGGAAATCCCAACATGATTGACGATACATTTAACGCGCTCAAAGAGCAGGGTTTTTTACCTGCTAATGTGAGACGCGAAAAATATATTTCTAATGGCTAATCAATGGAACTGATTGCCACTTCAGGGTTAACTTCTTCATCGTAGTTAATGTCTGACAAGCCAAAACCAAATAATTGATAAAACGCATGACGATATCCTTGGATATCGGAAATTGAAGGTAAGTTTTCAGTAGTGGCTTGTTGCCATAGTGACACAATTTCATTTTGCACATCATCACGCATTTCTAAATCGTCTAATCTTATTAAACCTTGATCATCTGTTTCGATATTATCGCCATGATATAATTTATCATGAAATAATCGATACATTTGTTCGATACAATCTTCATGAATATTTTTTTCTTTCATGATTTTAAAAAGCAATGAAATATAAAGTGGCACGACAGGAATCGCAGCGCTTGATTGCGTGACAACGGCTTTATTTACTGAAATATACGCTTCACCATTTAAATCTTGTAATTGTTTTGTTAATTCATGTGCAGTTTGTTCTAGATGAGATTTCGCACGGCCAATCGAACCTTCGCGATAAATAGGATAAGTAATTTTGGGGCCGATATAAGAATAAGCAACGGTTTTTACACCTTCTGCTAAGACATCGGCATTTTTTAATGCGGTGATCCAACGCATCCAATCTTCACCCCCCATGACTTTGACAGTGTGATTAATTTCGTCTTGATTGGCGATATCGATATCGACTTCAGAAATTTCACCGGTGATTGGGTTAACGGTTTTGCTGTGAAAGGGTTCGCTTGTGGTTTTTAAAACAGATGAATAAGCTTCGCCACTTTCTGGATCAATGCGTCTTGGTGAAGCCAAGCTATAAATGATTAAATCAATTTTACCTAAATCTTTTTTTATTAAGTCGATGGCTTGTTGTTTTATTTCATCAGAAAAGGCATCACCATTTATGCTCTTGGCATAAACTTGCTGTTCTTTAGCAATGTTTTCAACAGCGGCAGTATTATACCATCCAGCACTTGCTGTGCGTTTGCCACTTGCGGGTTTTTCAAATGCGACACCAAGCGTCTTTGCTTTTGCTGCTACACTTGCAACTATACGACTGGCCAAGCCATAGCCGGTAGAGCTACCAATAATTAATACATTTTTGGGGCCTTTAATCGACGGTTGGTTTGCAACATATTGTGCTTGTTGTTTTACGTGTTGTTCGCATCCTGTTGGATGCGCTGTAGTGCAAATAAATCCACGAACTTTTGGAGCAATTACCATCATAATCCACCTTCATTAAAACAAAAGGGGATAGTCTAGCAGAAGTGCTCAGAAGATCTAGCGTCTTTCAGAATTTTGTACGGCAGCTTGATCTTTAGCTTGCTTGGCACAGTCTTGAGTGCAATTGGCACTTTCAGATTCTTCACCTGTGCCTAATTGACAAATAGTTTGCACACAGTTTTCGTAGAGTTGTTCATAGGTTTCTTGTTGATTCGTTTTCTGTGAATCTATAATTTGATCTGCAGTTAAATCGGAAGCATAGATAGAACAAGTGAATAAAAATGCACAAAAGACAATGGCTGTTTTTACTGTTTTTCTCATGCAAGTTTTCCTCTCGAATTTGTCAACATAACAAAAGTATAGTCGAAAATATTTTTCTTGCTGGAAGAATCACTTATTTTAAAAATTTAAAAAAAATTGTATGACAATCTGATAAGCACGTAATCTTGGTCTATATTTTCCTAGAAATGATAGTAATTAATCTAACAAGATAGTGAGGGGAAATTTGATATGAAGAGTTTGACGATGACGCTTACTGCGTTGTGTGCTTTATTAATGGGTAATGCTTTTGCAAATCAAAAAGCAATGTGTGAAACATATAAATGTGTGGATGTGCAAACGGTAATTAATCAAAAAGCCAATAGCGATAAAATAACGTTCGCTCGTCGACACCATCTTGGTTATCGTGGTTTTCCTGGAAAACGCGAAGCAACGGGTAATAAAGTTTTCGTATTTTCACCAGCGCTTAGTCAATGGGCTGCTTATGATAAAAATGGGAATTTAGTTCGTACCGGTAGAGCATCAGGCGGTAAACTCTGGTGTGCTGATGTGGGACGTTCGTGTCGCACACCTCAAGGTAAATTTAGAGTTTACAAAAAAGGAAATGCAGCATGCAAATCGAGTAAATATCCTTTGGGGACTGGTGGAGCAGCAATGCCGTATTGCATGCATTTTAATGGTGGCTATGCGATTCATGGTTCACCACACGTACCAAACTACCCAGCAAGCCATGGCTGTATTCGTGTGACACCACAAGATGCTCATTGGTTACATCAAAACTTTATTAATGTTGGAACGTCAGTTGAAGTTACTGGATATAGGATGTAATACGCAAGGATCAGCGAGGAATTAGCCGTCTAGGGATAGCGGCTAATTCCGTAATTTTTATAAACCACCGAAACCAGGGCTACTTAAAACACAACGATAAGTTGGGTTGATCGATTTTTCAAATAGTAAATACGCATTATTCGTTACAAAATTTTTCGACACAGAAAATCCAACTCGTTTTAAATCAATATGACTTAAGTGATCGCCAACACCATCAGAAGTAAATTGATATTTACTTGTAACACCGTCTGAGTGTAACGCAACAGGCGTAAATTCATAAGCAAGCGTTGCCGTTTCTTGTAGGGTAATAGTGTTAATTGAATAATCGACATAAACTTGATGTGGTAAAGCGCTTAATGCCTGTTGGCAATGTATATCATCTTTCTTATCTCGGTTGCTATTAAAATAATAGGCTTTAATATCATCTAAATTAACTTGAACAATTTTGTGAATGGTTTTCGCAAAAATTGTATTATAAGTTAAAACAAGTAGAATGATTGGGATATATTTTTTCATAAAATTCCTAATTATTATGTTTTCTAAATCATAACATATCGAATAAATTGTTAAATACTGCAATTAGTGTGTAAATACCAGGGTAAATGCTATTATTTTTATGCGAGATTAGACATTAAATCTAAAGTGAACTACATCACCATCTTGCATAATATAATCTTTGCCTTCTAACCGCCATTTGCCAGCGTCTTTCGCACCATGCTCACCTTTATAAGTAATAAAATCGTCATAAGCAGTGATTTCCGCTCGGATAAAGCCTTTTTCAAAGTCGGTATGGATGACGCCTGCTGCTTGCGGTGCAGTGGCACCTTTTTTCACTGTCCACGCGCGAACTTCTTTTTCACCGGCGGTGAAATAAGTTTGTAAACCAAGTAAATCATAACCCGAATTGATCACACGATTTAAGCCAGGTTCAGTTAAACCTAATTCGTTAAGGAAATCGATTTTCTCTTCATCTTCGAGCTGTGCTATTTCTGCTTCTATTGCACAACAAACAACGACAACATTGGCATTTTCGGTTTGGGCGATTTGGTTGACGATGTCTAAATAAGGATTATTGGTAAAGCCATCTTCATTCACATTCGCAATATATAAAGTGGGTTTGATGGTTAATAAATGTAATGGTTTGATAAAGTCTATTTCTGCTTCATCAAAGTTCATTGCACGAACAGGTTGTACTTGATCTAAATGTGCTTTGACTTTTTCGAGTAAGTTTTTTTCAGCAATACTTTTTTTGTCACCACCACGAGAATTTTTAGCTGCTTTAAGAATGGCTTTTTCTACTGTATCTAAATCAGCAAGACATAATTCAGTTTGGATAACATCGATATCACGCTTGGGATCAATCGAACCCTCGACATGCGTGATGTCATCATTTTCAAAGCAACGCACAACATGAGCAATCGCATGTGTTTCACGAATATTGGCTAAAAATTTATTCCCTAAGCCTTCACCTTGTGATGCGCCTTTGCAAAGTCCGGCGATGTCGACAAACTCCATGGTGGTTGGAATGGTTTGCTTGGGTTTAACAAGCTCAGAAATTTTATTTAATCTAGGATCAGGAACCGCAACAATGCCAACATTAGGATCGATAGTACAAAAAGGATAATTGGCTGCTTCAATTCCAGCATTGGTTAAGGCATTAAATAAAGTAGATTTACCAACGTTTGGTAAGCCAACTATTCCGCATTTAATTCCCATAGAGTTTTCCTTTATTTAGTGTGAAGTAATTGCATTGCTTTTTCATGTTCGCCTGTGACGACTAATGGGATAAGTGATATTGCTTTGGCAATGGCATCTTCAATTTTTTCTTGATCAGATTTATTTGGGCGGTTTAAAACGTAGTCGACACCTTGCTGCTTTCCTGGTGGACGACCGATACCAAGACGTAAACGTAAAAAATCGTTGGTTTTTAACAATGCAATAATATTACGTAAGCCATTATGGCCACCATGACCGCCATTGGGTTTGAAACGAACTGTGCCCACGTCTAAATCTAATTCGTCGTGAACGATTAATATTTCTTGAGGTTTTATTTTGTAATAAAGCGCAGTAGCGATGACCGCTTGTCCACTTAAATTCATAAAGGTATTAGGCATTAACAAATGAACATCTTGGTTATTGAGGTTTGCTTTGCCATGCGTGCCTTTTAGTTTTATTGTTTCTTTGAGTGGTGTTTGGGTTTCTTCAGCTAATTGTTGAATCAACCAAAATCCAACATTATGGCGTGTTTGATCGTATTGTGGGCCTGGATTACCCAAGCCCACAATTAAGCGTATCGGTTGTAAAAGCAGATCGCTAGACATATTGCTAATTATGCTTTGTCATTAGCTTCTTTATCTGCATCACCTTCACCCGTTACTTCATCATCATCCATTTTAGCTGCTCGAGGTAAATGAATAGCGGCGATAGCAGGATCATTATCATGACTTGTATCCATGAATTCGACACCGTGTGGTGCAGTAAGATCAGATAAGTGAACAGTATGATCAAGTTCAAGACTTGAAATATCAACTTCAATGAACTCAGGCAAATCACCCGGCATACAGCGAATTTCGAGACTGGTGACTTGATGCGATACGATACCACCTTGTTTAACACCCGGTGCAACGTTATCACCGACGACATGAACAGGCACTTGCATTGTAATTTTTTCAGAGGCTGAAATTCTTAAAAAATCAGCATGTAAAAAACGTGGTTCATATGGATGGCGTTGTAAATCTTTTAAAACGACTTTTTCAGTTTTGCCATCGACATTTAATGTTAAAATATGAGAATAAAAGGCTTCATTTTCGAGCGCTTTAGACATTACATTTTGGGCAATCGCAATCATCATGGGTTCTTTGTTTGAACCATAAATAATAGCAGGGAATTGATCTTGGCAACGACGTAGGCGGCGGCTCGCACCTTTGCCAACATCTTTACGCGCCATAGCTTTTAAAGTAAAGTTATCAGACATAATTTTCTCCAATTAAACAATTAGTTATCTTTTACTTTCGCGACCAAAAGCAAAAGGTCGAGTATTTTACCCTAAATGGTGTTTAAGTGCTAGTAGGGTTAGTTTGAGTTGTGGGGGTTACTTGGTGGAGAGCTGGCTGGCATGCTCTTCAAATGCCTTCATGGCAGAGGTATAGCCTGATTCTAGCAATTCATCTTTGGCATCCAAACAATTCATAAAGCTATATTTTTTGTTAATGGGACAAATAAGAATATCTGCGATTTCTCGATTTTCTCGAGTTTTATTTTCCGATCCAAACATCACGGCATCCGTTAGGATATCGGTATAGTGAGGTAAAAGGGTTTCGAGTTTCTTGAAACTAAATTTATAGCTTAAATATTGGCTTAAGCTCAAACATGTTGGAAAAGTATAATGTTTTGGTTCAATTTTAAAATCACCAATATCCACGGCGATTATTTTGGCATTATTGCCTAAGGTTTTAAGCATAAGATCTGTGGGTAAGTTATCTACGATACTGCCATCGACAAGTAAATAACCGTTTTCAGTCACCGGGGGTACTAGACAAGGAATGGCAACACTGGCTCGCAATGCTCGCCATAGAGGGCCTTGATTTAGGATAACAGCCTGCTTGGTAATTAAATCTGTTGCAACAGCATAATAATAGAGTTTCATGTTTTCGATTAGTTTTGAACCAAACAATTTTTTTAATAGTTTATCGCAATAGGAACCGCTGTATATTGAAGTATGTGGATAGGTAATGTTAGTTAAACCCAGTGCTTTTTTACTCCCCATTAGCATGCTTTGAGATTGATCATAAAAATCTTGATAATCACGGCTTTGTAAATAAATTGCAGCCATCACAGAGCCAACGCTTACTCCTGCTATAGCATCGACTTCAAGATTATGTTCAAACATGGCCTTCATCACACCCACATGTGCCCAACCTTTTTGTCCGCCACCACCTAATACTAATCCTGTTGTTTCATCTAAAAAGAATCTAGTTAATCGTTTAATATCTTTTTCATTATCCATAAAAACATGATGGTAGCGAAAAAAATTATTTTGCTTTAAGTATTCAGATGTTTTATTTGAGATGATATTTTTTGTTTTGTAAATAAAACAAATCTCTCGGGGAATATTTATTATATCTGGATCATTTAACACATTTAGCGTTTCTCTAGATAGATTAGGTGAGTCATCTTCAATGTTTATGAATAAAAAGATACTTTCTATTTGCTGTATACAAAAATCATACCAAACGGTTTTTAAAGCACCATTAATAAAATAAAATGTAAGTCTATTACTATTTTCAATATTTTCTATCCAGTCAATAATTTCATTTTCTGTGCGTCTTATACTTCTAAATTGCTCGAACTCCTTATTATCTAAATACTCACACTCTATTTTCTGAGAATTCATCAATTGCTTTAGGTGGGTGACTATCTCATTTTTCTCTCGTTCAACATTATTAGTTAAAATGAGTATGGATTTTGCATTGATTATTGATTTATTTCTGTTATTGAGTTTATTAAAAAATCGATTAATATTTTGCGCTAATTGCTTAGATAGATTGACATGTAATTCAGGGTATTTATCGCATAATTCTTTAAATAATTCACAAGGTATTTTAATTAAACGACATCGTCTTTTGGCGATAACTGTTAATTGATGCGGAGATTGACTAAGAAATGCAACTTCTCCAATGGTGTCAGTTGCCCTATAAATCGTAATCGGTGAATTGTTCGATGTTGATGTTGCAGATAAATGGCCTCGTAATACGTAGAATAATGCATCGCTTGGGTTACCTTGTTTGAATAATATTTCGCCTTTATTTAAGTAAATACGTTCTACTTTTGAAGCAATTTTTCGAATGACTCTTGATGGAAGACAAGAAAATAGTTTACTCTCACTCAGCTTTTCAATAGTGTGTTTTAGAATATCAAATTCATTCCTATTTTCCATTTATTTATCACCTTATACTCTAGCTGTATTTTTCAAAATCTTTAAAACTATTGGTTAAGTGACCGAAGCAATGTTAACTAAAATACTCCCTTATAAATTTAATAAAAAAATTCATTAATAGGTCACTACTACATTAATTCTGTTTCTTATTTAATTTTTCTAATAATTCGTCAAATGGCATGGCTTTATCAAAATAAAAGCCTTGACATAAATTACAATTATTCTCGAGGTAATAACTAAGTTGTTCTTTATATTCGATACCCTCTGCAATGACTTTAAGGTCCAACTTATTGGCTAAAGACAGTATGGTATCAGTGACATGTTGACAATTTTGATTTTCTAACATAATAGAAGTAAATTGATAGTCAATTTTTAAATAATCAAAAGGTAACAACGCGAGATATCTGAGTGAGGAATAACCTGTGCCAAAATCATCGATGGCTAATTGGATACCGAATTCTTTAATTGATTTAATGGTTTTTTTAACTAAATTGATATCTGTTAATAATACACTTTCAACAACTTCTAAAATAAGTTGACTTGGGTTGATTTTATTTAAGTTAATATATTTTTCTAGCAGGCCAAAAAATTTAGAGTCACTGAATTGACTATTTGATGTGTTAATTGAAATAATAAAATCATTGAAACCGGCCTCATTGATAATACGCAATTTTTCACAAGCATCTTTAATGGTAATTTCACCCAATTCCATCATGATATTCATTTCTTCACATTTATATAAAAAATCATCTGGATAAATGACACCTTGTTCTGGGTGTTTCCATCTAAATAGTGCTTCAGCGCCGATTATCTTATTTGTTCGGATATCATAAATCGGTTGATAATGGAGATAAAAATCTTTATTTTTTAATGCTTCACGAATTTGATCTTCTAAGGTGGGATCACCTTTACATAAATCTTCAAAAAAAGTGAACACCATTGCTCTTTTTTGTTTTGATTGGTACATGGCTAAGTCAGCAGATTTTAGAAGTTCATCTTCATTGTCTGCGTCGAAAGGATACATCGAAATACCAATACTTAATGAGGGGTCAAATTCTTCATCGCCTAACATGATAATCTGTCTGCAATTCTCAACAATTTTATTAGCAAGTGCTTTCACTTTTTCTTTAGTCGTATTAGGAATGATTATTGTAAATTCATCACCGCCAAGACGAGAAGCAAGTGGTTTATCTATATTATCAGTAATGGCTTGTTGGTCTAATTCATCATCACTTATCTGATTTTCCTTTATAGATGCTTTTAGTCTGTCGGAAATCGTAACAAGATAAACATCACCCATATCATGTCCAAGTGTGTCGTTAATATGTTTGAATTTATCTAAATCGATAAACATCAAAGCGGTTATTGTTTTTTCTTTATCAGATTGCTTTAGCACAAGATCGAGATACTCATGAAATAATCGCCTATTTGGCATTTGTGTCAGGGTATCAAAATAAGCTAATTTTCTGATGGCTGCTTCATTTTCTTTTTGTAATAAATTTTGACTTTCAATTTCACTGATCATTTCATTAAATACTTTCATCAGTTCAGTGATTTCATCATTTTGAGATGCGATTTTAATTCGAACCGAATAATCTTTATTTCGACTAACTTTGTCCATTACGGAAGCAAGAGATAATATTGGTTTTGAAATAGCACTATGCATTTTGAACGCTAATATAACACTGAATAAAATAGAGATGATCGTGACCAATAACACAATCTGGATGTGATAACTCATTCTGTGTTCGAGCCGGACTAAATTTGCTAACACATAAATATAACCCACAGTTTCATCATTGTATCTTATCGTTTGCTTAATGATTAATGAGTTATCAAAAAATTTTGATGAGAGTTTTTCGCTATTTACAGCTTTAATTTGTTCAACAATAAAATCTCGATTAAAAAACTGGGGATTCCGTTTCGTAAATTCAGTAATATTCATATACCCAGCGATTATTTTGCCTTTTGGTGTTAATACCCATGCTGAAATAACACCCGGGTTATCTTTTAGTGATCCCAAAGTTTTTGTGATCTGATGTTTATTTTTTGTCGAAACTATTTTTCTTAAACCATAGTTAAGTTCGTTTGTTGTCAACGTCAAATCGTCGACCATTTCTCGTCGAAGATTGATTCGATCGTAATATCCCCATAAACACGAGGCGAATATTATCACCAACGAGGAGGATAATGCGATGACTAGAATAATTTTTTGCTTTAAATTTAGACTATTAAACATTCCTGTTATGCCCAATGAATTAGAGTCATTTCAATTAACTAAAGTATAGTCATGAATTTGATACATATTGGAATAAAGGAAAAATTTTACTGTAACTGAACGACACTCAATTTTTGTCAAGAAAATAAAAAATACACACAAAACATTAAGTTAAGTCAATTTTCTCAAATAATGTTCTAATAGCCGGCATGGCTAAACCACTCTGATAAATCAGATAGAATAATTTTTTTAAATGCATGATTAACAGCGAACTTAAATGTTTTAATTTTTCTAGCAGACATTTTTCTTAATATTATTTCTATTTTGGACTATATTTCTTCCATGGAGTTTCAGTCCAGATGATAAAGTAGCAAATAACTTAGTTGAGCGCTAGCCTCAGAAATAATGTGTTATGCAAGATTATTTTTATGAAAATTCACCTTATCCATGATGACAACAAGGTTCTCATTTAAAGTGATACTTGGATTTTTATTGAATAGGTGTTGTATAAAGTCACGTCCTTTTGATTGGATCCTTCTTGGCCTACCTTCTCTGGTCTTGGGTGGATGTAAATCTTCACCTTGTTGTTGTTTTTTAATTCAGCGTTTAAACGTGCTTATATCAAGCCCAAATAATTTGGTCGTTGTTTTTTGCGAGCTCACACTATATTTATAGACTTTTAATGCTTTTTCTTTTAATTCTATTGGCTAGGTCATCATTTCCTTTTTTGCAGTTAATTTATGCTGTGGCTATTATAACAGGTTATTTTTTATGGAAAGTGCTGTAATAAATTCAATCACACCATGAAACTGATACTGATTGTAAGGTGTAATTTTGTCCAAGATGTCTGCAATACAAGCGAGAGAAGAATGTAAATCTTGATGTTTCACAAATTTAAATTTTTGCAATTTGTCCCTTGAATGGTACAGCTCAGTCACTTCATGAGAATATATACTAATAGATTTATAAAATGGGAATATTATACGTTTTCTTTAATATTCATATTCGACAGTTTAACTGAAAAGATTTTTAAGATTTTCAGCTTCTAGGGAACTATATTGTCATTTTTTAAATCATTTCCCGACGAAAATGAAATTAAAGCAACTTACTATTTTAATAATTTATTATTTGTTAGATAAGGATAGGGAATAAATGGAACACGTGGATGAAGAAAATTGTGGTCGAATTACTTGTAAAGATGGTTTATTTGCTTTATTTAAAGTGGCAACAGTTGTTGTTCCTGCAAGTTTAGGGGGGGCTTTTAAATCAGGATTGCTCTATGGTGTAGCTGTGTGTTTTTGTTGTATTTGGACATGTGAAAGCTCATGTCGAAAGGAACAAGAAGTACCCGCAGATGATATTGTACTCGGTGAGTTACCTGCGCCTGAGCATGACAGTGATTCTAGTGATGATGATAGGCTAGAAGGCCAAGAACTTCCACATAGAAATAGAAGACCTAGCCCATAACATACTGAATATCCCAGTTGATTTTTTTGAATTATTCAATTCCGTTTTAAATTGTTAAGATTCGAGAATATGAGTAACTTCAGCGCCTGCTTATAACGGGCGCTGAAGTTATTGCTATTAATTGGACTCTAACAAAAAGGGTGGATATGTTAGCATTTTTAGTGATAAAGGTTGCTGCATCAGCATGGTGTTTGGTTCATCAAGATAAACCATTTTGAAATAGGTTTTTGCAGCAAGTGAAATTAGTTTAGGTCTTTCAGGATATGATAATAACATCGGAAAAATAACTGCTTGTCCAATGACTGAGCGCATATCTTTCGCTTTATTTGTTAATCCCCAGACAGATTGAAACGTTAACGGCCACATGCTACTACCATTACTATCGACATGTGGATATTGACCTAGATACATGATGATATGACCGCCGATATAAAGTAACGTCATAAAGGGATGGGCATGTTGATTAAAATATTCCAAACGCTCAGCAGGATCGCCAGGTGTTTTAATAATTTTATCTACATCAACTGTTTTACCTGCGTTTAATTGCGCTAATGAATTTCGTTCTAACCAAATACCAAATACTGCAAAAAGATTTTTAGTTAAACCAGAACAATCATTATAAAAATACATGTTTCCCCAACCATAAGGAATACCATGTAAATTATCAATGATGTCAGCAAAGTGATGTGGTGTTGCGCTTAAAGGTTGTGTAATGGCTTGCTGTGTGTCTAGCGAAACTTGTTGGAAAGTTGCTTGATTGTTTGCTTTTTTAACTGGGACTAAAATTCTTTGTGAAGTGAGTTGTGGAAATACACTTCCGATATAAGCATTAAATAATAATTGCCCGCGTCGGTTAATGATGGGGGTTTTATTATGAATGATGACACTCATTTGCTTATGTTGTTGCCAAAATATCTGAAAACCACGACTCGTATACGCAAATTTATTTGCAGGGATCCAACCGACGATAGCGGGAGATAAAATAAATGCCCAGGCTTTATCACGAGAATAATACATGACATAAATAGGTGTGCCAGCCCAAATAGAGGTTACTTGAATATTATCAAAAGGGTAACCTTGACCGGCTAATTCATGATTAAAAAAAGCAACATCATTGGTAGGAATGACGCGAATAAAGGCATTATCAATCATGATGGCATTATTTTGTGGTTGATAAGTTAAACTAGCCAATTGAGGTAAATTCATATTATTTTGGATATCATCAAACCATTGTAGAGTATGAGGTCGAAAATTTTCACCATATTGAATTTCATCGGTGGTTTTATTTTGATTATTAAATTTGTTCAACAGAAAATTTTCAATGTCATGTAAATTACCTTGTGGTGAGGTACCATTTAATACTGTTTCGACATAGCTTTCATCCCAGGGAGCAAACCATTTTTGGCGAAATTCATTTTCACGTGAGGCTTGTTGTGATGAGCTTAGGATAGGGGTGTCGTAGCCAGAACTATCGGGTTTAATCCAATGATGAATATTTTGATCATAATTTCCAAGTGGAAAAATTTTAATATTATCTGCAAATACAAAACTAAATAAAAAACAACAAATAAATAATGTTAAGTATTTTAATTTCATCATTTTCTCCTTTTTAATAACTAACCGCAGCATGTAATAAAGTAATATTCCCATTATCAGCATTCATTTTAACGTTAACGCCTTCTGGGAGAGTAAACATTTTAGGATCGTGGCCAAACATCGAACCCATAAATGAGGGGAGGTGACGGTGAGCTAAATAATGCTTGAGCAAATGTTTTAAAGTAATGGTGCCATAAGCATTTTTTTCGATATTACATTTAATACATTGACCAAAAATAACGCCATTGACTTTATTAAATACACCATTTAATTGTAATGCCGAGAGCATGCGATCAATTTGATAATAACTTTCACCGACATCTTCAATAAATAAAATTTTACCCTGCCAGTTTGGTTCGTAAGATGTGCCAAGAAGTGTTGTTAAAACAGTTAAATTGCCACCAATTAATTCACCATTGGCTTGTCCAGGATAAATTGTTTGAATACGATGCGCTGTTTGAATGAGATCAACTGCTGGATTTAATTCATTGGTAGGATTTTTAAATGTTACTTTTTCGCCTTGAAATAATACTTTTTTCATATAATCAACGGTGAATTGTGGCCAGGGTTCGATTCCTAATGTACCGTGAAAAGTAACCAATCCTGTTTTCATATGGATGGCAATTAATAATGCGGTAATGTCACTAAACCCAATAATGATTTTGGGATGTTTTTTTATCATTGTGTAATTAATTAAAGGTAGTATTCGATCAGTTCCCCAACCACCGCGAATTTCAAAAATGGCTTTTACTTTAGGGTTGGCAATCATCGCATTAAAGTCAGATGCGCGTTGTTGATCGTTTCCTGCAAGATAGCCATCTCTTTTATAAATATATTTTCCTAAGATAACATGCAAACCCAATTTTTCTATTCTTTCCTTAGCAAACACTATCGTTAAATCTAGGGGCGCTCTTGATGCCGATGAAATCAATCCCACTGTATCGCCAGGTTGTAGTTTTGCAGGATATATATTTGTCATCTTTGTTGTTGCGATAATTTGTTGAGAACAAGTCACTAAAATAATATAAATATAAAAGCGTTTAAAATATTTCATTGCTGATGTTGTCATTTGATAATTTAATAAATGTGAAAGCCTAACAGAACAATGATGCAGGTAAAAATACGTATTTAATAGGAAATTATTCCAGAAGAAATTTTCATCAAAAATAACGGATAAATAATTTAATAGCTACATATAGATTGTAAATTATTATTGCAGGTGTAATGTTAATCAGGAAACATTTCACTCACAGATTCTTCTTCGCTAATACGATTAATCGTTTCTGCAAGCATACAGCTTAAAGAAAGCGTCCTAATTTTAGGATGATTTTGCGCTTCTTTAGTCAGCGGAATGGTATCCGTCACAACGATTTCATCTAAGTCAGGTGTTTTAATATTTTCGAGAGCATTCCCTGATAATACGGGATGAGTTGCGTAAGCTGTCACAGTGGCGGCACCACTTTCTTTTAGTGCTTTGGCTGCAGAACATAATGTGCCAGCGGTATCAATGATGTCATCTATGATAATACAGTTTCGGTTTCTCACATCACCAATTATGTGCATGACTACCGCTTCATTGGCTTTGGGACGGCGTTTATCGATAATTGCTAAATCAGAATTGTTTAGTCGTTTAGCAATTGCTCGAGCTCTGATTACTCCCCCAACATCAGGTGAAACTACCATGATGTTATCACGATTTTTTTCTCTAATGTCCTCTAACATTACCGGCGTACCATAAACGTTATCAACAGGCATATAGAAAAAACCTTGAATTTGATCCGCATGTAAATCAACAGTGAGTAAACGCGAAATTCCTACTGCGGTTAACATATCTGCAACGACTTTAGCACTAATTGGCACACGCGCTGAACGTACACGTCGGTCCTGCCGAGCGTAACCAAAATAAGGGATAACAGCAGTGATCCTTGCTGCGGATGAACGTCTTAGGGCATCAGCCATAAAGACGACTTCCATGAGGTTATCGTTTGTTGGCGCGGAAGTTGGTTGGATGATAAAGACATCGTGTCCCCTCACATTGACTTCGATTTCGATATCAATTTCACCATCACTAAATTTTGATACACGAGCTTTGTTGACTGGAATATCTAAATGTTGAGCAATTGCTTGAGTCAGTTTGGGATGTGCGTTACCACCAAATATCATCTTTTCGAGCACGACTAAAATTCCTCATGGGCACTGATTAAGTGGCTGGGGTACCAGGATTCGAACCTGGGAATGCAGGGATCAAAACCCTGTGCCTTACCGCTTGGCGACACCCCAACGGATGTGCCGCTTATTTTGCAGTGGTTTGTTAAACTTGTCAATATTTTGATTGCATTTATTGTCATCAATCAGGAAGATTTTCAATTCAAATACTATAATTTAAGCAGTATCTATTTGGGGAAAGTTAAATGAGTAAAGAACTCGAAGAAAAATCGATGGCGGCAAACGGTCCTAATATAGGTATCGTCTCTTCTGTTAGCCGCGTAAATGAGCTTGAGAATCAATTTAGAAAACAACACGATTATGGGTATCAATTTCAAACACACTTAATTTCTACTCTTGAGGATGCTCAATCAAAAGATAGTATGATAGTAATTCCTTATGCAGCCAATTCGGATCCGCATGGGGATGAAATAAGTGAGCAACTGGCTGATAACCTAAATGCAAAGAATAAGAACAAAAATAAACCCAAAGTAGTGGTATTAGCTGTTGATGCACCTGAAAAATATGTGGTTCCTGAAAAAATTCAAGTCCTCTGTGAAAAACTGGGTGCGGTGTTTATGTCAATGAGAACAGAGC
>CAYGUK010000023.1:18153-45233 GCA_964352985.1 uncultured Legionellales bacterium | reverse complement strand
CACTGCAGATTATGCCTCGACCACAAACAAAATCTTCGTTTTGCGTAAGTCCTGATCATAAATTAATATTAAGCATTAATTAGCAAATAGAGTTATATGCGATTGTTTGGGGTATTATAGTTTCGACGACAATTCTCAATTGTACCAACAATTGCACCTGCTCCAGCAAGAATTAATGGCATCAAAATTTCAACGTCATGAATATCATCTTTTGTTCCTGCTATAGCTCGACCAGATACATCAGCTGCCATAGTTATCACACCTATTATAAGGCCTAAGAATACCCGTTTAAAAATATGTTCACAATTATTTATATCCGGAGGGTTATTTCCATTTAGAGGTCTAACATCGATGATTCTGTCTTTCTGTTCTTTTGTTTCTTCAGGCATGATATTTTTCTTCTTAGATTTTGTTATTGTGGAAGAGATTATGCCTTGCTTTTCCCAAAAAAATAAGTTTCATAATATAGAGTAAATGCAGTAATTCTTTAAATTGTAAAAGGCCTGTCAGTGAATTAGGAAAGAATTTTTCTATCTAAAATATAATCCATAAATAATTGCAATCACACAGGCAACAATTAAGCAATATTTAACACGTCTAAACATTTTGGGATTTAACCGTTTAATTCTGCCCAGAAAATTTTTGTATACATGAATATAACGATAAAATTTATTGACGCCACCTGTCGCATCCCCTTCTAAATTTGGCGAACTTGCAGCAGTCATGACATAACGGGCAAAAAAACGATTAATAATTTGCATGATTTTTGTTTTCACTGGGCGTTCAATATCACAGAAAAAAATGAGTCTATCCACATCGGTATTATTATAAGCGTGGTGAACATAAGTTTCATCAAACATCACGGCTTCACCATCTCGCCATGAATAAGGAATGTTATCGACTATAATTCGACAATCATCTGAATTGGGTGTGCGTAATCCTAAATGATATCGTAGTGAACCGGCATAAGGATCACGATGTTTATTTAACACACCATTAGCAGGTAATACGGCAAACATCGCGGCTTTAATTCCCGGAATATCTTTTATTAAAGCCAGCGTCTTAGGGCAATGTTTTAACGCGGAAGGATGTTGATAGTGATACCACTTTAGATAAAATCTCGTCCAGCCTCGTTTTAAAAAAGAATTAAACCCAACATCATCACTGCGTTCTTTACGTTCGATAATCCCAGTATTTAATAAGTGTAAACCTTCTTCACGAATGGTTTGCCAATTATCTTTGATAGGTTTTAACTCTGTAAAATTGTCGAGTGAAATATAAGGTTTTCTGGGAACCGCTGAAAATAAATACATGAGCACATTAATGGGTGCAAGCAATGCGCTGTGATTAAATAACTGACGTCGGAATTTTAATCGGTCTTGACCACGCAAATGTTGATATAAAATTGATCCAATAAATAGACCGATGACAGCCGTTTTAACAGAAAAAATAGCAGTTAAATGTATCATGTCAACGTCATCCGATTATTGATGGCGTGAGTATACATCATTTTTTGTCTTCTGGAATGACATTCGTTATACTTCCTCGCCTATTTAAATGACATTGAGTACCTAAATGGAACACCGTTTAATCGAGTTTGCAACCCGCCATTGGTGGTTAGTTGCGTTATTTTTCATCATCTTAGCGATGATAATTGTTTATGAAATAAAAAATGCGGCGAATAGTAATAAAACATCTCCCGCGCAAGCGACTTTACTGATGAATCGTGAAGATGCGGTTATTTTAGATATTCGAAATAAGGAATCATTCGAAATAAGTCACATTATTAATGCGATTCACATCGATGCAAATGACATCGCGGATAATCTAAAAAAACTGCAAAAGAATAAAGATAAACCGATTATTATTTGCTGCCAATACGGCCAGGATTCAGTGAAAGTGGCTGCCACGTTAAAATCAAATGGCTTTGAAAAGGTGCACATTCTCGCCGGTGGTATTAATGCTTGGCAAGGTGCGAACTTACCCACAGTAGCGGAAAAAAAATAAAATTATGAAACAAATAAAAATCTACACGACAGTCTATTGCCCTTATTGTAAACGCGCTAAAATGTTATTAGATGCAAAAGGCATTGACTATAATGAAATTGCTGTTGATGATGATGCTGAAAAGCGTCAAGAAATGATGCAATTAAGTGGCAGACGCACGGTACCACAAATTTTTATCGATGATAAACCAATAGGTGGCTGTGATGATTTGTATGAGTTGGATAGGTCGGGTAAACTCGACGAATTAATCAATTAGATATGAGGATAATGCACCATGGCTGAAGAGCATAAACCAGAATTTGCAATTCAAAGAATCTATGTAAAAGATTTATCATTCGAGTCTCCCAATGCGCCAAATGTGTTTCGTGGGGAATGGAAACCAGAAGTTAAATTTGAATTAAATACCAGTAATGAATCATTAGGTGAAGATAACTATGAAGTCACGCTTGCCGTAACAGTCACTGCTGAAGTTGATAAAAAAGTTGCGTTCCTCGTCGAATTAAAACAAAGTGGTATTTTTACTATTAAAGATGTCGATGATAAACAACGCGATGGTATTTTAGGCAGTTTTTGTCCTACTATATTATTCCCTTATTTACGTGAAACTGTTTCTGATGTGGTGACACGTGGTAGCTTCCCACAATTATATTTAGCACCAATCAATTTTGATGCAGTTTATGCTGAACATTTAAAACAAGCTGAACAAGGACAAAAAGAAGCAGCAAACTAATGAAGCAAAACGTTACTGTACTTGGCAGTGGGTCTTGGGGATTAGCGTTAAGTTATGTTTTAAGCACTAATGTTAATCAAGTCACTGTTTGGGGACGTAACAAAGATGCAATAGCAAGCATGCAAAAAGACCGGGTAAATCAACAATATCTACCCGGTTTTTTATTTCCGACCAATCTTCAGTTTAGTGCCGATTTAAAATCCGCGGTTGAAAAGGCGAGTCATATTTTAATTGCGGTGCCAAGTCATGCATTTCATGAATTGTTACAAAATATCAATCCTTATTTGTTACCTGATGTCTCGATTTGTTGGGCAAGTAAAGGCTTGGATAATCATTCGCAACAATTACTACATGAAATATTATTGAAACTTCGCCCTTCGCAAAAAGACTATGCTGTTTTATCGGGTCCTTCATTTGCTAAAGAAGTGATTGCTGATAAACCTACCGCAGTAACGATTGCGTCACCAGCAGAAAATACGGCAAAAAAATGGCAGCAATTATTTCATAATAATTTTTTTAGAGTTTACACTGGCACGGATGTGGTTGGTGTGCAATTGGCCGGCAGTGTTAAAAATGTTTTAGCCATTGGGGCGGGAATTAACGATGCTTTAGGTTTTGGTATTAATACGCGTTCGGCATTAATTACGCGCGGTTTGGCTGAGATGATTCGCTTAGGTTGTAATATGGGGGCAAATCGTAAAACCTTTATGGGTTTAGCTGGATTAGGCGATTTAATTTTAACGTGTAGTGATGATCAATCTCGAAATCGACGCTTGGGATTATGTTTAGGACGAGGCTTATCGATTGAAAATGCCCAAGCTGAAATTAAACAAACAATTGAAGGCATTATCACAACTCAAATAATCCAACAACTTGCAAAGAAACATCAAGTCGAAATGCCAATTTGTCAGCAAATTTATCGTATACTTTATGAAAATCTTTCACCATTAGATGCTGTAAATGAATTATTGGCGCGCGTCGCGAGAGCGGAATAACCTGTTGTAAAAGCCTGAATTATAACGCTTCACACTCAATATAAAATAAGATACATTAATTTCCCTTAAAATCTAGTACTTAATTTTAGATGCATTTATTCGATATGTATGATATTGTGCATGTAAAAATATAATAAGAAAGTAATGTTAGCAGCTCTCAAAAAGAAACTTAAAAAAAAAGAACACAAGCCAACGGTTGATCGCTACGTTCGTGATGGCTTACGTGTCGAACAATCAACCTTATGTTGTTCTCAGTCTGGTTTTCAAAATCTACGGGAATTTTCAGAATATTTACAAAAACATCAAATCGATGTGACGGCAATTAAAACCTTAGATATAAGCGAAAATCAAATTCAACATCTTAGCAACGATGATATTAAATGGCTATTTACCAAATTCCCCAATTTAGTTTCACTCAGACTAGAAGGAAATCCACTCAGTGAAGCAAGCATACTTAATTTACTAGGTAAGTTACCTGTTAGATTGAAATCGTTATCTTTATTTAATACTCTTTTAAGCGATAAAATTTTATTTAAAATCGCTGAAATCTTGCCAACTTCGAATTTGGAAACACTATTTATTGTTGGGCGTAATAAACAATTTGAAATGACTATAGAAGCAGTCGATGCTTGCAGTGAAGCCTTAGCGCAATCTTGTGTTGTTCGTTGTGATTTGGCTGATATCGGTTTGAGAACAACAACATCAAGTGTAAGCTATCGTTCTATTTCTTTTGGTGATGAAGAGTTTTCAACTCAGCCTCATTGGGAGAAGTTAAGGAATAAAATTAAACAAACGATTAAAGCCAATCGAGAAAAAGTCATGGCTCTATTGGATGCAATTGAAAACGATTGTCCTTTAAGTGAATTAAAAATGTTGGCAAAAGCATGCGCCTTAAATTTTCACACTTTTGGCTATGAGTATCGTGTGTTTCCAGAATATGATTCCGATAAAGTCCTCATGTATCATCCTTTAATTTGCGCTGTGCGAAAAGCGAATGTGGATTTTGTTCACTGGTGGTTAAGTTCTTCGTGGACAGTTGATTGGAGTATTAATGACGAAGGTATAGCCAAAGCGAATGTGATAGAAAAAGCAATTGAAGAGGCTTTAGCGTTACAAGAAAAATTCATTTTAGTAATATTACAAGAATGCAATTTGAAGGGATTCGGAATTCAGGAGCAAGAACTACGTTATGGATTGGAGACAGGCAAATATTCTGTTTCTTTCACGCCAGAAATTTTTTCCATATTGGAAGGACATCACTATTTTAAATTAGCGAATAATTTAATTGAAATTTTGAATTATTTACAAAATGGCGTGCAACCAAAACAGAGTTATCAAGTTATTCAAAAAAAGACAACACCAGTTTTGAGTCCACCACCTATTCCACCTAGGCCAGATCTCCATGTTGGAACGAAAATAGCCTTATTAAAAATGGCCAGGATTGATGAAGAGGAGGGGGATGATGAAGAAACACATGTAATCGAGCGTGATCCCACTGGAAGTTCAAGCGATAGAACAACACCGTTTACAATACCATCATTACCTTTAACCAAAGCACTTTTATTGCAACAACAAGGAAGTCAAGTTTCTACTGCAAGATCTGATGCTTCCAGTCAATGTAGTGTTTTGACCTTTACGCAAGAATCTGATTTTCCTCAATGCATGACTTATTCTCAATTTCGAAAACTAAGGCAGAGTAAACGTATGGGATCCAAAATAGAAGGATATGTTCAAACTTTTTGTTCAATGTTGAGTTTAATGGTAGATGAAGCACAAATGAGTTTAAATCAAGGACAATACCAAAGTCGTTCGGGGAATAAGTTTTCAAAAGTGGCTAAAGTTATGGCTGGCTTAGCTGAATTTATGCCGATCGGTTCGGAACTCTTAAAATTATGTGTTGGTAGTATCGAACAATTTAATTTAGAGCCGGCAAGAAAAATGAGAAATTTTTTAAGTTGGTTTTCTACTTATAGTGTCGATCAGCTAAGGCTTATTTTAGCTAGATTATTAGTGACATTAAAAAAAGATAAAATTCTACTTATCGATCCTTCACAAAGTCATTTGCAATCAGTTTTGAATTTTCTAAAACAAAGCGTTGATCATCGATTAGTTTTAGTTGAAGATGAACTTGATGCATTTGCTACTGCTGATGCAACATTAGTTTTGAGTGTTATGTTAAATAATAAAGCGCCTAGAAAACATCCCAATGAGTTAATCTCAGATTTATTAAATATGGTTTCAGTTGCTCTAAATCCACAAAAACTGTCTCGTGCAAAAGTGGGTGTGAAAAGTAGCTGAGTGTAATGTTTTTTATTTGCAGATTTTCAAATCACGAATATAAATTTTTTACGATTAACTGACAAAATCAAATTGTCGCCAAACTTCATAAGTAATAATAGCGACAGAATTTGATAAATTTAAACTTCGACTATTTTTCACCATGGGAATTTTTATCACATCAGAAATGGCACTGTGTTGACGAATTTCATGACTTAATCCCCGAGTTTCAGGACCAAACAATAAAACATCCTGTGCTTGATAGTTTACTTGATGATAATAAGTCGTGCCTTTGGTTGATAAAGCAAAAATACGATGGGGTGATAACGCATCAACAAAATCGAAAAAATTTTCGTGTAACGTCACCGCGGCTAAATCATGATAATCTAAACCCGCACGTTTCACACTTTTTTCATTTAATGAAAAGCCAAGGGGTTTAATTAAATGTAAATGCGCGCCGGTATTCGCACACAAACGGATAATATTCCCAGTATTAGGCGGGATTTCAGGTTCAAAGAGGGCAATATTAATCATCAGCGTCTAAGTCGATACCTTGCAAAATATCATCATTACTGTTTTGTGATGAAGTAGTATTTTCAGCCTGTGATTTTTTGCCACCGAGAAAATCGGCATTTTCTAATGCAGTATCATCATTATGCGCAATAAATTTAGCACGGCGTTGCAAATAAGCATCTCTGAAAAACACATAGGGATCAAGTGCTGCCGTTTCAACAACATCTTCAGCACTTAATAACGATGCGCGATAGTTCACGACATCAAGAGTTAAAATCGGATAGCGATATTGCCAATCTATCCATGGAAAAACTGTCATACCATAGTAATTAATCGGCCAGCCAAATGTGTCACGAACAGTTGATGGACCAATAAAAGGTAATACAACATAAGCAGATTCTTTCCAACCCCAACGTGCTAAGGTTAAACCAAAATCTTGTGTGTGTTTGGGTAAACCCAATTTAGTCGCAACATCTAAAATACCACCAATGCCTACCGTCGAATTAATCGCAAAACGCCAAGAGTCTTGTAATGCTTGATAGGGATTTACTTGTAATAAATCATTTCCTACGGTTGGGATTTCATTGAGGTTACTAAAAAAATTTGAGACCCCATTGCGCACGGGCCAAGGCATAATTTTTTGATAAACTTCTGCAACCGGTTTAAAAAACACGCGGTCAAAATCTTCGTTAAATTGAAAACTTTGTCGATTAAGACTTTCAAATGGATCGCCTGGATTTGCAGGTGCATGTTGTACCGTGCTACAAGCTGTCAAAAGTAAAAAACCAGGTATGAGACAAATAAAATTTTTCAACTGCGCCATCCCCACAAGACGAGTAAACTAAATAGTTATAGTTTGTATCAATGGCCATGACTCTTGTCAAGGACAACTCAAAAATTGTTGACAATGTGATACCGTTTTCAGGAATTATCTAATGTTAAACACACTAAACCATCCGCTAATTTGGGATCAAACCAAGTTGATTTTGCCGGCATGATTTTGTTGGCATCTGCAATTGTGAGTAAATCATTCATTTGCGTTGGATAGAGTGAAAAAGACATAATCGCTTCACCGCTATCAACACATTCTTCTAATTCTTCTAAACTGCGAGCCCCGCCACCAACATAACAAATGCGATGATCGGATCTTGAATCTTGAATTCCGAGAATTTGTTTAAAAATTAAATTATCTAATAAACTCACATCCAATTTATCACTGAGATTTTCGGTGGGAATAAACTCGGGACGAAAGGTTAAATGAAACCATTGTTCTTCAAAATACATGCCTAAATCACCAGGCTTTTGCGGATAAACTCGGTCGAAACTTTCATTAATTTCGACAACTGTTGCTAATTGTTCGAGAAATTGTTCAGGCGATAAAAATGGAAAATCCGTAACAAGACGATTATAGCTCAAGATATTTAATTGGCTAGCTGGAAAAATCGCGGCTAACAAATAATTATGAGTGCCGTGATGATGCTTGAGTGTTTTCACTCTGTTTTCGGCAACGACTGATGTTGCCGCCGTGCGATGGTGCCCATCTGCAATATAAAGATCGGTAACTTGATTATAAATTTGGCTGATATCATTAATTAATGAGGCATCATTTAAAACCCACAATTCATGACGAACATCAGCATCATCAATCACATTCACCGTTGCGGGATTAAGTGTGAGTGATGTTAAAAGTTCAGTAATATTATCTTGATGTTTATGTGTTAACATCACTGGCGAAGTTTGAGCATTAATAGTCATCATGTGTTTGACGCGGTCTTTTTCTTTTTCGGGTCGAGTGTGTTCGTGTTTGTGAATGCGACCGTTATTATAAGCATCAATTGAAACTGCCGCCATTAAACCGGTTTGTTGATGATCATCAATAGTTAATCGATAGACATAGTAACACGGCGTTGGATCTTGTCTTAAGATTCCTTCTTTGACCATGCGTTGATAATTTTCCATGCCTTTGACATAAACCCGAGGATCGTATTCATCAATATCGAATCCTAAATCGATTTCGGGTTTCGATATATGAAGAAAATTCCATGGCCTATAATGAGCTATGTCATAGGCTTCAATACGACTCACGACATCGTATGGAGGTGCAATAACTTCTTCTGTAAATTCACTTGCAGGTCTTAAACCGGCAAAGGGGTTAATTAAACTCATAGTGATGAATAAATTCCTTTTTCGATATAAAAAAGCTTAGCAGAGAGTTTGGAATAATAACAATTTTGTTGCAAATTAAATTTTCCCGTTCATAAATTTAATTAAAATCCCCTATAGCTATCTCAGAAATTTATTAATGTTTCACCGGAAAAATGAAATTAGAAAAGAGCGCGATTTTTTTATGAAAACAATATAAAATCTGTATTTTAAAATCCAAGTGAAAATTACTGCAGGGGGTAAAGACGATGTCATTTAAACGGAGAGTGGTTCTGCCAGTCATTTTATTAAGTTCAGTTTATTCTTTTAGTGCTTTGGCGGTAGGTAGTGCAACTTCTACTTTTACTGTTCAAGCGAATGTTGTAAATGATTGCACGATTGCAACAGAAGCGTTGTTAAATTTTGGCAATTACGATCCCAGATCCACAACGCCAGATGATGTTTCATCTACAGTCACCATTACTTGCACAAAAGGGTTAGAACCCTCTATCACCTTAAGCTATGGTCATGCCGGAAGTGAAAATCGTTATATGCAAGTTGGCAGTGATGCGGCTAAAAAATTGAGTTATCAACTCTATCAACCAGGTGCAACCACACCGGGTGCGGCTTGCGCACATAATACAGTTTGGGGTTTGGATACTCATGCCTTTCAACCAGGCGTGGTGTCGGACATGAATCCTAAAACCTATAATATCTGTGGTAGAATCCCCGCCGGAGAAGATGCCGTAGGTGGCACTTACACTGATTCAATTACTGCGACGGTGAATTTTTAGCAAGTGAAAAAATATAAATTAGTACCTCAATTCCTATCCCGGCTTTTTGCCGGGCTTTTATTTTTAATGGTGACACATTTAATATTTGCGCGATCGTTTACGGTTTCACCGATTAAAATTTATTTAAATAACAAAATGCCGATTGCCACTTTAACCTTAACAAATGATTCGGATACACCGACGGTGGTGGATGCCACATTAAATACTTGGCATCAAATCCATGATGAAGATATTTATACACCCATAAAAGAATTATTAATTGTTCCGCCGTTAGTGACTATTCCTGCTCATGGTTCACAATTATTACGCATTGCTTTAAGAACACCTGTGTCAAATACTAGTGAAATACCATATCGGTTATATCTTAAAGAAGTGTTACCCCCAGCGCACTCAAAAATACTCGCATTACGTGTTGCCCTACGTTTAGGATTGCCTGTATTTATTGAGCCACCAATAAAAACACAAGTTAAATTAGATTGGTCAATTAAAAAAAATAAAAATAGTGAATGGTTGATTAAGGCAAAAAATATTGGCAATCAACATGTGCAAATCGGAGAGCTGATCCTAAGTCAAAATGGAAAAACTCTTTTTGAGAAAAGCATGGCAGAATATATTTTACCAAGTTCTACTTATGTTTGGCACATTGATCGAAAACAGTTAAACATATCGAATCACGGTAGTGTGACAATAATCGCCAAAACTTCAGAGAATGAACTGACGACGCACATTAAATTATAAAATGAAACGAATTAAGAATTACTCACAACTTTTTTTTCAATTATTGATCGGGGGAAGCTTTAGTTATTCTAAACGAAACCATCGTAATTTCTTGCATGGTCTTTTAATGATATTAATACTGTTTACCACAATTGCAAAAGCGAGTGACTTATATCAACCAACATTTTTAGTGGTAACAATCAATCAACAAAAAATCCCTGGCATTAAAACATTTTTACAAAACAAGTCAGCGGGTATTTTAGCAAAAATCAGTGATTTAAAATCATGGCGTTTAAAATTTACGCCTCAACATATTGTGAAATATAATGGTGAATCTTATCTTGCTCTTAGTGATATTCCGCATTTATTTTACAATCTTAATTCAGCAAACTTAGCTATTGATATAAAAGCGCCTGCAAGTATGTTTGATCAATCAAATCTCAATATTGATCAAGGAATATTGCATCAACCAAAAAGAAGTAACCAAGGGATATTTTTAAACTATGATTTTTTAGGAAATAAAGTCTTAAATGAAAAATCATTAAATGGCTTATTTAATGTCAATTATTTTAATCAATTGGGGACAGGGCAATTTAATGATCTAGTAACACAAAATAATAATCATTTTACCTCAACTCGATTAGCAACAACTTGGGAAATTGATTTTCCTGATAAAATGAAAAGTTTACGGTTAGGTGATAATTTAACAAACCCCGGTGTTTGGGGAAACTCGGTTGGATTTGCCGGTATTCAATGGGCAACAGATTTTGCAACGCAACCGAATTTTAATACGTTTCCTTTACCGCGAGCAGCGGGCGAAGCGGTGGTTCCTTCGACATTAAATGTTTATGTAAATAACGCATTAGTGGCAAGTCAAGCAGTGCCGGTCGGACCCTTTGATATTGAAGCAATTCCCACAGTAAATGGACAAGGTGATATTAGTCTTGTCACCACCGATATTTTAGGCCGTCAACGCACGGTTGAAATCCCTTACTACATGTCTAGTTCATTATTAAAAAAAGGTTTAAACGATTATTCTATTGCCGCGGGATTTATTCGTGAAGATTTTGGTATTCGGTCAAATCAATATGGTCGATTTATCTTAAATGCCACGGATACGAAAGGTATTACGAATAATTTTACAGCACAATTTCATACTGAATTATTAAGACAACAACAAGCAATTGGCGGGGGGGGATTATTTGTTATCCCCAAACTTGGTTTTTTTACCATTGCGTTAGCTGGTAGCCACGCTATTCACCGTGGCTTTGGTTCATTATTATTATTTCGCTTTAACCATCAACAACAACAATTTAGTTATGGTGTGAATAATGAGTTTACAACGAAAAAATTTATGCAAGTTGGATTAGGCCAAAATGAATTTGCGCCCGTGATGCAAAATGAATTTTTTATCGGTTACACATTACCCCAAAAAATAGGCACGCTTGGCGCAACGTTTACCAATGCGGTTAATCGCGATAGTCCAAATGCCCATTTATTCAGTATGAATTATGATACTAATTTAGGATCGAATATATTTTTAAGTATTACAGGGATCACAAATATTGGTGGACAAGATTCAAAAGCTATTTTTGCTAATATAACCCTGTCATTTGCCAACGATAAAAGTGTGGCAGTCGGCATGACCGCTCGACATAAAGGTAGTGGTGGCACCGTAGAATTTTCTAAATATTTACCTGAAGGAAATGGTATCGGATATAGTGTTTATGCCAATGCCGGAAATAATCATGAAGTGCAAGGCAACTTTGCTTGGCAACATGATGATGGCACTTTGAATGCAGAAATTGATAAAGAAAATAGTCAAACCAGTTACCAAATTGATGCGGCTGGATCGGTGATTTATTTAGGTGGGCATGCTTATTTTAGTCGACAAATAAATGATAGTTTTGCAGTCATTCAAGTTCCTGGTTATCGTGGCGTCGGCGTGCTCGAAAATAATCAAATTGTGACTCATACTGATAGCTATGGTGATGCGTTAGTGCCAAATTTAATTGCCTATGAAGATAATAGAATTCAATTAAATGTTGAGAATTTACCGTTAGATGCGGCAGTATCAACACTTAGAACTAATATTGTGCCGTATTATCGAAGTGGTGTTTTAGTTAAATTTGACGTGAAGCCCGCACGTGCGGCAATTATTACTATTGTCACCAAACATAATCAACCTATTCCAACAGATGCAAAAGTAACGATTGTGGGGCAACAAAAACTATTTCCTGTTGGTTATAATGGTGAAGTTTATTTAACAGGCTTAAATCAAACAAATAAATTACAAATTAAATGGCTTCAACATCAATGCGAATTAATCATTCATTACCCAGGTACAACACCGATATTACCGGATTTAGGAAAACATTATTGTGATTAGAAAAATGATTTTTTTATTTTTTATTTTGACAGTAAACGGTTACGCTATTAATTGTGGATTATCCTATCAAAGTATGAACTTCTGGGCTTATGATCCTTTTTCGAGTAAAGCTGATATGGTTAAAGGCTCTTTAGTCGTGAGGTGCACCGGTGGACGGAGAGGACAACAAATAAATTATTCAATTACATTAAGTGCAGGGTTTTCAGGAAATTGTATGGTACGCTCAATGAGAAATGTGCAAGTGAAAGATACACTTAAATATAATGTATATAGTAAATCTAATTTGTCGATTGTCTGGGGAGGCAAGAATTGTGGTTCACCGATCACGGGATCGCTTAAAATTAAAAATGATGGTTTCGGTCGAGCATCAGAAAAATATTATGGTTCTATTCCGCCATCCCAAGATGTATCTGTCGGCAAATATCTAGATAACTTAGTGCTAACTTTAAATTTTTAAAATAGAATTAATAAAAATAATTTTAAATGTGGATGATATATTTTTAGATAAAGCCGGATGTTTTTTTTTATAGATTTATACGAATGGTTGTATTTTTTTGTTAATGGTAATGTTATCTATTAAAAATAACTTGTAGGAATATTATCTATGCATGGAAATTCACTTTTTGAATCTGTGGCAACACCTTTTTACTTATTAAAAAGCTCAGTGCAAATATTTGGTCAATCAATGGCATTGTTTTATCAAAAACCTTCAAAAACTGCGGCTAAATTGATTTTATTTTCAGTTTGTTCGGGTGTTATTTCGACATACATGTTAGCTGAAGCAACTCATATTAGTTGCATGATCAATCATGATGATGGCGTCTCATTATGCGTTGATAGACAAACTGGGAAGGTTTATTGTCAATGTTCTGATGGCAGCACGCGATCACTGACAGAACATTTAAATCTTATTCCTGCCGATGGAAAAGTAACTTTACAGGGTCCTCAAATTCTTGCTGGACAGGGGTCGACATGTGCCAATATTTGTAAAAAATAATAAATTAAAATTATTTTATTGGAAAATCGACTTCATCTAATTTTCCAATGTTTTTAACAAAGGGACTTTTTTCAACTTCGTTGCGTTCTTTATACGTGCCAAAGAAAATATCTCCCCAATGATTGGTAATTCCCCACCAATAATTTTCATTGATGTAATGATGACGCATGTGAGCGCTTTTCATTTTTTTTCCGTATGAGGTGAAATGTTGGAATTCAACAACATGGTGACCGAGGTGAACCCACTCGTAATATAGGTAATATAAAACACTACCCAGAAATGGTACGAGTGCTGTAGCAAAACTCCAGGTTAATAACGAATAGAAAAAATATAATTTGATAAATAAAACAATAATGGCTGAGACTGGTGCAAATAATAGTTTTACATTTTTAGGATCACGATGATGATCATGATGTAATCTCAACATAAACCGTTTATACCAACCTTCTTTTTCAGGAAGTGCAGCATGAAGTAAATATTTATGGGCAAGCCATTCATAAAAAGGGGCGAGAACAATGGGTAATATAAGCCATAAATAATGATGTTGTAATAAGCCCGTCTTTATATTGATGGTTAAAATAAATAAGAAAAATAACCATAAAAAAATAATCGTTGGATGTGAAAAATAGGTTTTAATCATTGTTTTCATGGTAACTCCCCATGCATACCAATGCTGAAGATTATAGTCAAACTGCCGGTGTATTTTCAAGTTAATGAAGGATATGTTATAAAATTTAGCGATATATTTCCCAAACTTGAGTGTGGAGGAAGATTTGTATCAAATGGTTTACAATTTTCTCATTAAATTATTAATTTCATAGCGGATTTTATTTGAGAACTGAAATATACTATGTGCTTATTACAATTTAATGTAAAAATGAGGATTAGCATTTAATGCGTCGCTTGTTTACCGTCATGTTTTTAGCATCAATGATTATGCTCGTTATTTTCGTGCAAGGTTGTTTAGCTGATCATCATCAACCCGATAATTCCGATGCAATATCTGTTGAAGTGACCAGAGTGTCTACTCAAAATATTCCGATTGAAGTTGATGCGGTGGGCACACTTGCTGCTTTTGAAATTGCTACTCTAAGTGCTGCTGAAGATGGTCAAGTTGAAAAAGTATTTTTTAATAATGGCCAAGACGTCAAAAAAGGCGATGTCATTATTCAATTAAATCAAGATAAAGCCGTAGCTTCATTAGCTTCAGCGAAAGCCGCCTTAAAACTAGCGCAATATACGCTAGCAAGATATTTAGAAGTGCAAAATTCAGGTGGTGTTTCTAATCAATTACTCAATAAAGCACAAGCCGATGTTGCCGCTAAAATGGCTGATGTGAAAACGGCAGAAGCCGCGTTAAATTTGAAAAAAATCATTGCTCCTTTTGATGGGACGCTCGGCGAAATTAAAGTCAATGTTGGTGATTACATCAAACAAGGATCACCCGTTGTGCAATTGGTTAGTAATAATCGGTTAAAAGTACAATACCAAGTTCCTCAGCGTTATATTTCAGAATTAAAAATAGGGCAATCAGCGAATGTCACTTTCGATGGATTGCAAGGGAAAGTATTTCAAGCCAAAGTCACTTTTATTTCACCTGCTATTTCTGAAAATACCCGCACCGTCACAGTAGAAGCAACTTTAGATAATAAAGGTGGCGCATTATCACCGGGTATGTTCGCAGAAATTACCCAGGTTATAGGGGTTGATAAAAATAGTTTAGTTGTCCCAGAGCAAGCTATTACAGCGAGTATTGAAGGGGATTTTGTTTATAAAATTGTCGATGGTAAAGCGTTAAGTACTAAAATAAAAATTGGCACACGGATAAAAGGTTACGCGCAAATTTTATCTGGATTAAAAGAAGGGGATGTCGTAGTCACTGCGGGCATTCAAAAACTATCTGATGGTTCAAAAGTTAAAATCACCAATCCCACTTCACCACCTGTGACGACCACGGGAGGTAAAAATAATTGAAACTAACTGATATCTGTATCCGACAACCTGTTTTAGCTATTGTGTTAAATCTTGTGTTGGTCGTGATTGGTATTGTTGGTTATCACCGATTAGAAATTCGTTTTTTTCCAGATTTAAAACAGCCCACAATGGAAGTCGATGTTTATTACAAAGGTGCTGATCCGAATTTAATGGAAAATAGTGTCACCATCCCCATCGAGAATGAATTATCGGGAGTGGATGGCATCCAAACTATTACATCATCATCCAGTAACTCCTGGTCACGTATTTATATTCGTTTTCGTTTAAATGCTGATTTTGAGCAAGGTGTAAATGAAGTTCGAGATAAAGTTTCTGCCGTCAGAAAAAAATTACCGACAGATTCAGATCCGCCAACAATAGATATTGGCGGGCACGATGGTCCTGTTTTGAGTTTAGGTTTTCATGATCCCAATAAAACACAAGCTGAAATTCGTGATTATGTGCAACGCTATGTTTGGCCGCAATTACGACAAATCCAAGGTGTGGGTGCCGTTTATATTTATGGTGCAAGTGACTATGCGATGCGTATTTGGTTAGATGCAGCCAAAATGGCAACTCGTGGTGTGACAGCAACAGATATTAAAACAGCGTTAACTAGTAATAATATTGATTTTCCCGCAGGTGCTGTGCGCGATCCAGAACGAAATTTTTCTGTTATTTCAGATACCCGATTATCGACACCTGAAGAATTTAGAAATGTTATTGTATATAATACACAAGGAAATCCAGTTAAATTATCTGAAGTAGCGAATGTTGAATTAGGTTATACATCTCTGCAAGATTCACCCATGCGGATTAATGGTAAGCCAGCAATTGATGTTGAGGTGAAACCTTTAAAAACAGCCAATCCTATCGATGTGGCAAATCGGGTGAAAGCGGTAGTGAAAGTCATTCAAAAACGGTTACCACCAGGCATGACTTTATCAATCAATTATGATTTATCTATTTTTCTACAAGGCTCGATTCATGAAACGTTTATGGCGATTTTTGAAGCGGTTATTTTAGTTGTTCTTGTAGTGTTTTTATTTTTGGGATCGTTACGCGCTTCAACCGTTCCTATTATTACTATTCCATTATGTTTAATTTCAGTTTTTGGTTTAATGTATGTGGCCGGTTTTACCATTAACGTAATGACGCTTTTAGCCATGGTATTAGCGATAGGCTTAGTCGTTGATGATGCGATTGTGATGTTAGAAAATATTCATCGTCATATCGAAGCAGGCGAAAAACCTTATCGTGCCGCGTTAAAAGGAGCAAAAGAAATTTCCACCGCAGTTATTGCTATGACGATTACCCTTGCAGCTGTTTATGCGCCCATTGGTTTTGCTGAAGGTTATTCGGCTGTAATTTTTAAAGAGTTTGCATTTACCTTGGCGGGAGCAGTGATTATATCTGGCTGGGTGGCATTAACTTTGTCGCCAATGATGTGTTCGAAAATTCTTCACACCAATGATCATGACAATAAGCTTGTTGCCAAAGTCGATCAAATTTTTGAAAAAGTTTCGACTAGTTATCAAAATATCTTAACTCTTATTTTACGCGAAAGATTAAAATTATTTATTGGTTTAATCATTATAGCTGTGATTGGTTATTTTTTATTTAATTGTTTGCCGCAAGAATTTATTCCGAAAGAAGATAGCGGATTAATTGTTACCTCAATTACTTCACCCACTGGTTCGAGTGTTAATTATACTAATAAAT
The DNA here is from genome assembly GCA_964352985.1 of uncultured Legionellales bacterium. Taxonomy (GTDB): domain Bacteria; phylum Pseudomonadota; class Gammaproteobacteria; order JAHCLG01; family JAHCLG01; genus CAYGUK01. The sequence goes on along the minus strand of CAYGUK010000023.1, from coordinate 27,976 downwards.
ATATGCGACAAATTGAAAAAATTTATGCTAAAACCCCTGGCGTTGAAAGTTATTATTCAATGATTTCCAGTGGTTCTGCGACCTCATATATTGTGTTAAAACCCTGGTCTGAGAGAAATTTAACGGCACAACAAATCGTAAAAATATTAGCACCGGAATTATCAAATGTGCCTGGTGTTGAGGCTTATCCTTCCATTCCTGATCCGATTAGTTATGGTGAAGATGGTAGTGATGTCACGATTCAACTTATCACCACAGGTAACTATGAAGATTTAATGGAACCGATGCAAAAATTAATGAAGTTTGCCAAAGAAGACAAAGGATTAACGCATATCCAAACCAGTATGAAGTACGATGATCAACAATTACAATTAACCATTAATCGTCAATTGGCTGGCAGTCTTCATGTGAGTATTCAAGATATTGCGAATACAATTGCCGTGATGTTAGGTGGTGCGCATGTCACCGATATGTTTAGCGATGGCAAAAGTTATGAAGTCTTAGTACAAATGGAGAAAAAAGATTTAGAAAATTTTCAAGGCATCAATAAACTTTATGTGCGATCGGGTGCAGCTGTGCCTGAGATGATTCCATTAGCGAGTTTAGTGAATTTAACGCCTATTATTGGACAACCTAGTTTACCCCATTTTAATCGCATGCGTTCTGCTTCACTTACAGCAAATTTACAGCCGGGTTATAGCATCGGTGATGCGGTAAATTATTTTCAAAAGATATTACCGCAAGTGGTCACTTCAAAAGTGGATTATGCCTTTGCAGGAAAGGCACAAGAGTTTATAGATTCACAAGGTGATATGGCGAGCATCTTTTTCTTAGCATTAGTGTTTATCTATTTAGTATTAGCCGCGCAATTTGGTAGCTTTATCGATCCTTTTATTATTTTATTAACGGTACCGTTATCGATTGTTGGCGCTATTATCTTTTTATTATTAGCAGGTGGCACCATTAATTTATACACTGAAATTGGCTTTGTGACATTAGTGGGAATGATTTCAAAACACGGTATTTTAATTACGCAATTTGCAAATAAATTACGTCTTGAAGGTGATGATATTTTCACTGCGGTTAAAAAAGCTGCGACGACAAGACTTCGTCCGATATTAATGACAACTGCAGCCATGGTCTTAGGCACCTTACCACTGGCGCTGGCGAGTGGGCCTGGTTCAGTTGGACGTGATCAAATTGGTTGGGTGATTGTGGGTGGCTTATTATTTGGTACGTTCTTTTCGTTAATTGTTGTCCCCATGGCATATTCCTTTTTTGCAAGATTTAAACAGATTAAACCGGTAGAAGATGCAGAATGATAGATACGATTATTTTTGATTTAGGAAATGTGTTAATTGATATCCATGGTGAAAAAAGTATTCAAGCTTTCGAAAAATTAGGGGCAAAAAATTTTGCAGAAATTTTTAGTCTAGCGGCGCAAAGTGAATTTTTTGACCGCTACGAAAAAGGCTTAGAAACAGATGAAAATTTTCGTCAGCATTTGCAACAAGTGTTAAATTTTTCTGCAACTGATCATGAAATTGATGAGGCACTGTTTGCTATGGTGGGTGAATTAACTAAAGAAACACTGACATTTCTTCAACATGTTTGTAAGAAATATCGGATCTTCTTAATGAGTAACACAAATTCGATTCATATTCGCTTATTCCATGAAAGATTAAATAAACAAGGGAATAAGTCACATTTTCTAAATCCTTTTGAGAAAGTTTATTATTCTTTTCAACATCATATGCGTAAACCCGATGAAATATTTTTTAAACACATCATACTGGAAAATGAATTGAATCCCCAACAAACCTTATTTGTAGATGACAATCATGCTAATGTGCAAAGCGCAAAGCGTGTTGGCTTAAATGTATTACTAATGGACAAAACAGTGGATCTTTGGTCATTAGTATAAAAAAAATACTGTAATATAGCCACGATATGAACTAGGTTCTAAGGTGCTTACCATTTTCGATTATTAAATTTACCTGTCTAAATTAGTTAACATTATCTTAGTAGAATCTCTTCATAAAAATTCACCTCAATAATTTCATTATGGAGAAAAATATGCCTCAAGAAAAACCCTTTGGTTATGTAGTTGGAGAACAGTTTCGTAATGCGAGTATACCTGGAAAATTTCTTTGGATAGCGGTTGGTCTTTTAGGTTTAGTTGGTAATGCTTTAGCAAAACAAACTTCTGGCGCTGGTGCTTCTTCATCGACAGATGTTGCTCAATGTGACTTTCCAAATACAGTAACTACTTATCGTTGCTTGGATGGCGTATTGACAATGACAGGTAGTTGTGAAGGAGACACGTGTGGTTTTACGTCTAGTCAATATAGAAAATATGAAGAGCTAAATCGTCGATGTAAAACGGGGACTATGCCAGAACAAGTACATGAAAAAGTCGAAAAAGTGCTCACGGATAAATTAGATCGTGTCGCCAAAAGTGTCGCCGACTGTTATGACCGGACTGGTGATTTTTCAAAATGTAATATGGATGCGCCTGAATTTAGTTGGTTAAAAGAACAAGGCCAAAATTTATTCTCCATCGAAGTTAAAGACGGCGTTGCCAGTGTTACATTAATGGATAAAGGTGCATTTCCCGATGGAAATTCATTGATCTTTACGCCAACTATCGACACCAGCAATAACATGCGTTTCGTTTGTTCTGGTAGTGCGGTTGAATATTTTCAAGATAGTCAATTTTGCAATTTTCCACCTTTAGCTTTAGGCGTTCGACAAGGCTTTGAAATTGACCCTAATGAGCAAGTGGGTGCAGAAAGAGTTGCAAGAAACCGATAATTATTAAATCAAAATCCAGCCCAGATGTTGTCATCTTTATCTTCGATATCTGGGTTGTCTCTTTTAGCAAAAATTTTATCGTGTTTATCAATTTCTTCTTGCTGTGAGGCGGATTGTTGTTGATGATCTTTATCAAACTGTTGTAAAAATTTATCTAATTCGCTGACATAATTTTTATCTTGTTTAGCCATGTTATCCTCCCCATTTGCTCGGTATTCTAGCTTATTTTGAACCTATGGCCAAATAATCTTTGCGCTTATCATTCTCGAGAAGATTTTCAGATAATTCGTAACGCTCACTATAAAGTATGATGAAGAATTCAACATTCGTTTAGTAGAATCCTAAAACTGCTTTACGATGATTAGGATCAAAATGCGTTTTATATTTATCCAAGATTGTAGTTTTGATTGTCAAATCATGGATATTTAAATTTGTGGGATCCTAGTGATATGCAAAATTTAATAGATTGATCAACTCCTCGAGCGAAATATAATGTTTATGTTCATTCAGTTTTTTCATAGTGCTAACGCTTCATCACTACTTTTATCAACTGATGTTAAGTTGAAGACGAAATGATATTGCAGAGTATGATTGTCTTTACAGACTTTTACTACCAATAAAGGAAAAAACAACCACATAAAAATAATATTCAACATAGTTGAAAAAAAATGCTTATTTAATAAATTTATCGACTATAGTTCATTAAAGGGAATAACTATTTATTAATTATGGGATAATGATGAAATATGCTATTTTTATTTTAATTTTGCTGACGAGCACATTGGTTGCTTGCGGGGGTGAAGGTACGTGGGAAAGATTTACCACGCCACAAAATATCATTTCCGTTGAGCTACCGAAACAGCCTCAACATATTTCAAAAAATTTACGTTTAGGCATCGGCAAAACTAATACAAATATTTATAGAGTAGCTGAAAGCGATAGAACTTTTACAATTAGCTATTTAAAAATTCCTAAAAAAGAAAATCAATCAAAAGAATTAACAAAAATTCTAAATGAAGCCCGTGAAGGTAACTTGGACGAATTCAAAGGAAAAATTATCTATAAAAAGAAAATTCAACAAAAAGGATTTAGTGGTTATGAATTTCAAGTTCACACACCCGATGGTGAGAAAACGCGATTTGCCCAAATGTATATTTCAAACAAATACTTTATCATGTTAATTGTCGAAACTTCCTATAGTGGCGACATGCCAGCATGGGTGAACAAGTTTTTCAATTCTGTTAAATTGTCAAACAGTTAAAAAAACTTAAGCCCTCGATGTTTCTTTTAAAAAGTATTTAACAATAAAATACACCGCTATATAACAACAAGGCAATATCAATAATGCTTGAGTATAAGCCTGTGTGCTATAAATTTTTTCACCATGTTGTCCAATAAGACCATGCCATTGTAAATCGATAAATTTACCAATGAGTGGCTGCAATACAGCACCACTAATCATGACAAACATATTAGTAAATGCAATGGCTGTGCCTGCTAATTTTCCTTCACTTAATTCACATGCCATGGCAAAGACAATGACTTGGCAAGCAGAAAAAAAGCCAATGCAAAATAAAAAGAACATGATCATGCCATGACTTAAATGTGGGATATATAAAAGTGCTAATAAACTAACAGCGGTGAGTAAGCTACCACATAAAATAGGTAAACGACGATTGGATAATTTATCTGAAATAAAACCGGCAATAGGTCCGCCTGCAAGCCAACCGACAAATATTAATGAAGTAGTGCTGGTGGCTATTGCTTTCGATAAATGACGTGCGTGTTCTAAGTAAGGAATACTCCAAATTTCAGCGAGCGCACTGGCGGAGGTATAGCATAACATTCCCACACAACCAACAATCCAAATTTGCGGATTTCGTAATAAACTTTTTAGCGTTATAAAAAGATGGGTAAATGATTTTGATTCACGACTGGGTTTATAAAGTTTTGATTGTTCTTTATTGCGAATAATAAAAATAATAGCAAACGCTAAAATAATTCCGACAAACGCAGAAATATCGACAGTGTCTCGCCAACCTTCATGTTTAATAAAAGAGGTTAACGTGATATCACCAAAAATAGCACCACACATACCTAATGCGGTAGCCATGCCGGAGATTAAAGCAAATCGATTTGGTGGTAGCCAAATCGTGGCGAGTGTTAACACGCCGACAAAAGCAAACGCTGATCCAAAGCCCACTAAAAAACGGCCAAGTTCAGCAACAAAAAGTAAATTAGAACACGCAAATAAATAAGCGCCTAACGCGCAGATCAAACATGAAATAAATAATAATCGTCTTGGACCAAAGCGATCCATTAATATACCCACTAATAATTGCATCGGCGTATAGGCAAAATAATAAAAACCGATGAGCACGCCATAGCCTGTATCATTTAAATGATAAGTTTGACGCAAATGCGTTTCCATTGTCCCAGGTGCAATTCTTAAAAAATATTCATAACAATAAAATAATGCGCCGAGCGTACAAATTATCCATGGTAAGTATGATGAAGTAACTTTTTTACCCATTGTCGTTGCCATAATTTTCCACCCACAAATAAATAACCTACAAGTAATAGTAGGGAATTAGATTTAAACGATTATGATGTTATGCTTTGCCCTGAAGTTGCATAGACATTATGCAACTAGTCGAAATTCTAGCAAATATGCGTATTTAATACTAGTAGTATTATTGGGCCATGAATTTTCAGAAAATTACTTAGTGGTTTCAGTTTTATCTGTTTTCTTACCAGAAGCAATTTTAAATTTCTTATTGAAGCGATCAACACGACCACCTGAATCAACAATTTTTTGCTTACCAGTATAAAAAGGATGACATTCAGAACAAACTTCAATTTGTAAATCATCATGTTTTAAAGTAGAACGCGTTGTAAATACACTGCCACAAGTGCAAGTGACTTCAACATTAGAATAGGCTGGGTGAATACCTTCTTTCATAGCTATAACCTCTTGTTTTTTTGGAACTCCGCCATCTTGTCAGCACAAAACACGGCATTCGATATCGAACAGGCGATGATAGTGGATATTGCTTTAAAAGTCAAAGCTCCGCTACGACAATCGTGTGATCAGACGGTCTATCCCAGGTCCGAGGTTCAATATCGATAGTCGATTTTTTACATTGCGTGCTTAATGCTTTACTAATTAATATATGATCGATGCGTAAACCACGATTCCGAGAAAACGCACGAGTTCGAAAATCCCACCACGTATATTGTTCTTCAGGTTGATCAAACAGACGGTAGCTATCGACTAAACCTAATTTTAGTAAAGCTTGAAACGCTTCACGTTCTTTCGGACTTACTAACACATTACCTACCCAAACACTGGGATCATGAACATCTCTATCTTCTGGCGCAATATTATAATCACCGAGTAAAATTACTTTCTCATATTTTTTTAATTGTTTTTTGGTAAAGGTTAATAAATGTTGCCACCAAGTTAATTTATATTCATATTTTTCTGAGCCGACACTCGAGCCATTAGGCACATATAAATTAACAATGCGAATATCTTTTATCGTGGCGGCTAACACACGACATTGGGGATCATCATAATCAGGAAAAGCAACTTCAATATCACTGGCAAGATGACGACTTAATATAGCGACACCGTTATACGTTTTCTGCCCATTAAAATAAACATGATAACCAAAATCTTTAATTTCTTGCTGAGGAAAATTTTCATTAATGGTTTTTGTTTCTTGTAACGCTAACACATCAACAGGATGTTGTTTTAACCATTGTTCAACATGGGGTAAACGAACTTTAATCGAATTAACATTCCAAGTCGCAATTTTAAACGTCATGACAATACCTTGCAAATTTTTAAAAAAATCGATTATAGCTTGATCTTAGGATTTAGTCTTTGCAAACTAGCTACAGATAACTTAATGCTTGGAGCAACGTAATGGCGGCAGAAAAAACTTCATTACATGGACTATGGACTTCTAAGTGGGCGTTTATGTTTGCCACTGCGGGTGCCGCGGTTGGCTTAGGAAATATTTGGAAATTTCCCTATATCGCCGGTGTTAATGGTGGCGGTGCGTTTGTTCTTATGTATTTAGGTTGCGTTGTGATTCTAGGAATTCCAATCATGATAGCAGAAGTTATGATTGGTCGTCGCGGACGACGGAATCCCGCATTTGCAATAGCGGATATTGCCACAGAATCCGGGCATTCTTCACTTTGGGGTTTAGTTGGCTATTTAATTATTTTAGCCGGTTTTTTAATTCTAAGTTATTACAGCGTCATTGCGGGTTGGGCACTAGATTATGTGTTTAAAGCCGGGCAAGGATTATTCGTTGGAAAAAATGCGCTGGCTATCGATTCATTATATTCGCATTTGGTGAGCGCGCCCTGGCAATTATTATTGTGGCACACCATTATTATGATCGCGACGATTTTTGTTATTGCACGAGGCGTGCAAAAGGGAATTGAAAAAGCGATATATTTAATGTTTCCTACTTTTATTATTTTGTTACTTATTATTATTGGTTATGCCATTGATACTGGTTTTTTTGGGAAAGGTCTTCATTTTTTATTTCATCCTGATTTTGCGAAATTATCAGGTAAAAATATGTTAGTGGCATTGGGGCATGCTTTTTTTACCTTATCATTAGCAACAGGTTCGATCATGATGTATGGGGCTTATTTACCAAAAGATATTTCAATTGCCAAAGTCTCTTTATTTGTAGCATTTGCCGATACCCTGGTGGCGTTAATGGCTGGTCTTGCAATTTATCCTTTAGTGTTTGCTCATGGTTTAGAGCCAGGTGCGGGCGTTGGACTTATTTTTAAAACCTTACCACTTGCTTTTGGTCGCATGTCAGGTGGCACATTGATAGGAATATTATTTTTTATCATGTTGGTTTTTGCCGCATTTACTTCTGCAATTTCATTGTTAGAACCCACCGTTGCTTGGATGATGGAACGTTTAAATTGGTCTCGATTAAAAGCGGCAATCGTTTCGGGATTTGTTATTTGGGTATTAGGTATTGGTACCGTCTTATCTTTTAATCATTGGCAAGATTATAAAATTTTTGGTTTTAACTTTTTTGAATTTGTCGATTATTTAACGTCAAATATTATGTTACCTCTGGGAGGATTGTTAATCACAATATTTGCTGTATGGATAATGAAAAAACAATTTGTCGAAAAAGAACTCGGTGCCAAAGGTGGTGTGTTATTTTATCTTTGGTATGTTGGCATGCGATTTATTGTGCCTATTGCAATAATTATAGTGCTATTAAATGCCCTGGGTATTTTTTAGTAATTTTATCAGGAGAAAAAAAGTTCACAAATTGCGCTTTCACTCTCAGCCCGATATTATATAAAGAAAACATATGGGTTAAATAAAATCTAATTTGCCTTTAGTATAAAATATCTGTTTATAGGTATTTGAAGATTTAGAAAGTCAAATTAGAATTAAAAAAAAGTTATTGATACGGTTTCTATCCTAATAATCATGACTCTCACAATCTATCTGTTCAATATTTTTTATAATAATAAAAAATTTTATGGAGGATCAACATGCAATCTATGTCAGCCTGTTTAAGGCAAGTTAGGCAAGGAATGAGTAACTGTTTTACGGCAGTCGGGGCGGGTTTTTCGGCTACGGGTAGAGGCGTTCGTGATGGTGTTCGGGTTAATCGAAATATTTTTATTTCAGGTGCGATACCGTTAGTTGCAGATATTCATAATGTGAACGGTGAAGGAAATGGCGCTCATAATGATTATTTATTTGAAGTTCAACCTTATCCTAAAATTTCAGAGCGAATTGGACTTGGCATAGCAACCGGTCTTTTATATTTTCCCTATCGTGCTTGGCGAATTATCAAAGACAGTTGGTTAAATGCCTCTTATCCTATTAATTATGCTTTAACAAGTGTTTATCGAGATATTTCACAAGGAACAGATAGATATAATATCACTCACGAAGATGATTGGCGGTTACGATATGGCGAACAACAAAAGGGTCGTGATATCGCACCGATGGAGCATCTTTTTGGTTTACCCGGTTATATTATTGGTGGTGGGATTGCAGGGTTAGTTACTGTCTCCGGTATGTTAGGTTTTTCAGCACATGCTTATAGTCGATCATCTCGCGTCATAAAAAGTTGTTGGAATTTTTTATCAGGTGCCGAAATTGCCCACGAAGAAGAAGATGAATTCCTTAATCAACAAGGGACTAGATTAACGTCATTTGTTAGAACATTTAATTTATTAAGATTAGTTAATTTTGGTATTCAAGCACTCACAGGTGTCGTCGCGTTAATTGGAAGTTACTATGCGATTGAGTCAGTGAAACGCGTATTTAATAAAATGACTTCGCTGGCATTTGATACTGAGACATTTAGTGTTTCACAAGGAGAACAATGGGGTGCGCAAACGTGGTGGCAAAAAGCCATGCGCTATTGCAATTTATCTTTTGTTATCTTGGCACCGATTGCTGTTATTGGTGTCGCACTCACTAAAGCCGGAGAATTTATTGGTCGTGGTTTAGGTTTTTCGGGTTACGGTGGCACGATGCTATCGAGAATGTGGACTAACTTTGGCAATTTCTTAACGGGTGAACAAGAAGAATTAACAGGTCATGAAGAACAACAAGGCGTCAAAGGATTTTTTAATCGCGTGTCATTGTTACCTCGACTCGTTTATGCGGCCGGTGCCATCGTCACCGGCACACTGGCATTTTTAGGTTTAAGCTATCACGGCGTGGGCCAATTAAAACGCAATGCGAAGAGTCTTCATGATTTTATTTTTGGTGGAGAGAACGCAGCATCAAGCGCAGATGAAAAATGGGATACGGATAAAAACACGACCCTGTTTAGAAAACTATTTCGCTATATTAATGTAGTGAATATCGTCGGAACGTTGTTTGTTGGCGGCGTGTTAGCGGTAACGAAAGTCGGTAATTTAATAGGTCGAGGATTAGGTTTTTCGGGTTACGGTGGCACGATGCTATCGAGAATGTGGACTAACTTTG
>CAYGUK010000023.1:0-18053 GCA_964352985.1 uncultured Legionellales bacterium | reverse complement strand
GAACGTTGTTTGTTGGCGGCGTGTTAGCGGTAACGAAAGTCGGTAATTTAATAGGCCGAGCTTTAGGCTTTTCAAGTTATGGCGTCAATATGCTATCAAGAACCTGGAAAGGCTTTAGAAATTTTGTATCAGGTGATACAGAAGCATTAGTTCAACACGCTGAACAAGAAGGGATTAAAGGTTTCTGCAATCAAATCGCGATTTTACCCAGAGTGACTTATGTAGTTGGTGCTGTTGTCACTGGCATCATGAGTTTAACGGGATTAAGTTATCACGCTTGGGGACAATTTAAACGCGATTTAAATTCCATTACTGACGGCTTATTTGGCACAACATTATTTAATATTACAGATGATGAAAAATGGCAACAACAAGGAATACTTCAAAAAGCATTGCGTTACTTGAATATTTTTACACTTCCCGCGTTGCTTGTAGGTGGCGTGGTTACAGGTCTTGGTTATGTTGCAAAAGTGACGCTAGGCTTTTTGGGTTTTTCAGCTTATTCATGGCATCAACTTTCAACCTCATTTAAAACGTTTTCAAACTTTGTTTTTGGAACAGATTTTACAGTTGATGATCATCAAACAAAATTAGACTCCCTAGAACAACAAACCCCCTGGTATAACAAAGTTGCCTTATTAACTCGTGTCGCGCAATTTGTGATGAAAGGTGCGGGTTTGATTTTAGGATTTATTGGTTTAACAAAAACAAATATTTATGAACGTGGCATTGTAACTGCTAAAGTATTTGCAAATGATAATCGTGAAGATCATAGACTATATTCACTAAAACCTCATCAAAACATTATCAAGTCAGCTGAATTAGATCCCGCTAGTCGATTTTTAACTCGATATAATTTAATTCGTGGAGTGAGTTATCTTGTTGGTGCAGGTTTATATGCCGCTGGGGTTGTGGCTACCTTTGCCGTTCGACGCCTAGTGAATATTGGACAATTAATCGGATGGTGTTTAACCATTGGCGGAAATTGTTGCCAAATTAATTCAGACAATGAAGAAATCCAAGACATGCGCCAATATTTTAAAGATTTATCGCATACCTTAAATCCTTTTACTGGTTTTGACGATATTACTTTTGATGATGCTACTCAGCTTGGTTCAAAACAAATGTATCCAGAAGATTGGGCGGTGCAAATTGATCAAGCCGTCGACAGCGTAAAACGACGTAATTGGTGGCAACGCCGTCAGTATTTCATGAAAAGAGATATTCGAATTTGTTTTGGCCTAGGGATAAGAAGTATTACAAGTAAAGTGATTAACGCGTTTGCAGCTAAATTTGAAGAATATATTGAAGAACAAAAGCATGAGGCAACTGTTAGAGGATTTTTTGTTGCGCATTTTGAAAGTGTTAAATTAGGATTAGTTGATACTTATAAACATCAAAGTGAAAGAGCAATTGTGGCACGAGTCGCAGATGCGGTTAAATTTAAAGTTTGGTCGAAAATGGCTGATACACATGGTTCAGTGGATAGTAGACCTCCTGCATTTAATCTCGCATATGAGGAAGCAGAAAGTAAAAGAAAGACCGAAGCTGTTGATGAGTCATCGAGGATTCCAGCTCAAGAATTAGGTGAACATGGGGATGAAGATAGTGCATTACTTTCAGATTCTAAAAAACAAAGTAAGCCTATGGCTGATTATGAACCACAAGTAAGCCATAGCTTATTTAAAGCACCAACAATGAGAACATAAAAACTAATATAAACTTTACCCATTTAGGAGAACCCATTTATGAGTAATCAAACAATAGAAGTAAAACTCAGTTACCCAACCGTTTTACCTGACTTAAATCAAAAAGAAGAAATGGCCAGTGATTTTGCGCGAGATGTGATAAAAGTAGAACGTTTAAAATACAAACATTTTCGTCATATGCAATCATTAAAAGAAGATGAGCAAATGGAATATGCGCTTGGTACCTTAACAGGATTAAGCGATAAAGATTTAGATGAACTTTATGCTGAAGATGCGGCTGAAATTACGGGTGTGATTTACGACTTTATGTCTAAATATTTATTGCTTGCCCGTAAAATGATTGAAGATTCATCTCCTAAATCTTAATGTGTTTAATTAAATGATTTATTAAAGTCATTCCCGTTTATGCGGGAATGGCGGTATATCAAATTATAGTGCGAAACAAACTAATTATTTTTCAGCTTCGATCTGAGAGACGGCATTCTATAGACACACTTGGTTCATGTTCACTTTCATTTGCAGCAACAAGTTTATCACCTAAATTATGTCTTACAAATTCTTGTGCTTTATCACACCTCATAACAACTGTTTCATAAACGTGAACACTTTCTGAAGATAAATGACTTTGTTTAGCCTTAAGAATTTTTGCTTGATCAAAAAGAGAGATAAACTGGCGCAAATCAACTAACATATCTTGTGAAATTTCGATTATCGTAAGATTTGCGGAGAGCGCAGTAACATCACGAGTAAAAATATCTTGCTCTTTATATTTTTCATAAAGGGCTATCATTTCCGCTTGTAATAGTAAGGCGTCATTTTCTTCAATAAGATGTTTAATGGGTTCTAATAATTGTTTTACATTTTTCACTAATAAGTCAGTTCGAATTTTTTCAATAAATGTTTGAAGCTCTTGCCTTAATATAATATCTTCAGGTTCATTTGCGATTTTATCAATAATGTATTGCAATCGATCACGATATAAACTGACGATAGTTGTTTCATCAGCATTTCCGTGTTTCAAGTTTCCTAATCGCTCTAAAAAAGCGTCATTTTCTAATGGTGAGTCATCCACATCTGATACGGGCATATCCAAGCTTGCTTCAATCTTTGATTGGCTATCATTATGATCAGTTTGTTCTATCTGTGTTTCAGTATCTTTAGGCTGATGAAATTCAACCATTTTAATATATACAGGTTTTCTTACTATATTACCGCTTTGAGCATATTCTCTTTTAGGTGGATAGCAAATTAATGGTAAACATGCTTTAATTCCTGCCCACCACCAAACGTTATTATTATATTTTTGATAGCGCATATAGCGATGACGCCACCATGCTCGTAAACTCCACCAGCTTTTTTTATCCCTGCCAGTTTTTTCATCTTCACTTTCTATATCTTTTTCTGTTTCACATTCTAATTTAGCTCGTGTAAATGCATTAGAAACATTCTCCCAATTACCAAAAAATTGATTTGCTCTAACACTAAGACTAGATTGAATTTCTTGTTCATAAATTTTAGCAAGTTTATCGAAATCATCAAACCGTTTTTGTAATAATAAAACTTGAAATACTTTTTCATGATTAAAAGCAAGCATTTCTATCAAAACATCTTTTGTAATTGATTCAAAAATATCAGGATGAAGCAGCGTGTATAAAATAGCATATCGCGTATTATTATGGACGCTATTATTATTCATTAATGTCGAGAGTCGGAATAATGATTGACTATCGGGCTTCATTTTCAACGAAAGCATATAATGCATTAATAAATCTTGTAAAGTATTCAGACCTTCGGTATTTCCACCACTCCCCGCCTTATAGACAAAATAATCAAAGGCCGTGAAGTTTCCCCACTCCGCAGCATTCCAAGCACCAACCCATTCCTTAGGTGAGGCACTAAAAGAAGTTTGTGCAAATGACAGTGAAAATGTTTTGAGATTTTTTTCATTTACATCAGTATAGAATATATCTACATAGCTTTTATTTGCTGCTTGATCGATCAATAACTCAAATAATGTGGGTAAAATAGGATATTTGTTTTTTATAATACTTATAAAATACGGATCTTGGCTTAGTAGTAAAATTAATCTTAAATTTTCACGAGTAAGAGAACTTAAAATGGTTTCTCTATCAGTGTTTAAGAATTTTAGTAAGGCATTGGCTAATAAAATAGCAACATCTTCTCGATGAAATTGAGATTCAGAGAAATATCTTTTCACCCAATAAAACAATTTTTCTTCAGAAAATAATTTTGCAATATCTGTTTTAGGATCATATTCTTGATCAAATGATTCAGCAACTTTTTGAATTAATTGTTTTACATCATCTTTAAATTCAGTAAACATAGTATATTTACCGACATTATCCGAGACCATTTTTGAAAGCGCAGGTTCATGCATGATGATGTCGACTAAATCATCGCGAGCTCGTTGTGACAGTAAATGAATTGCTTTCCATGTTTGTGTATTATAATGGCTAAAAAATAAAGAAAACGCATTGGTAAAATAGGGGTGATGTTGATGATTAGAAATAAAATTTTTGATAAATTCAATCATGTTATCAGTGTTTCCGGCAAAAGCGTTTATAAATAAAATAGTTAATTGACTTTCAGTTAAAGAACGATAGCTTGTTACCAATGATAATAATTTTAAACAAACCTTTTGTGGTAAGCGCGATAACATTAGATCGGTAATAAAAGAAAGGTTAAGTGCGTTAATATATTGATCACTATTTTCATCGACATCATCTAATTTACAAAGTATATCAACATATAAAATTTGACGAAGCATCGGATTACTAATATAAGGCAACCATTCTAAAATCTCGTCTACCGATAAATTTAATTTATCGTTTTGCAATAGATTAAACAATGCATTGCAATTATCGATATCAGCGGTAAAAGCAGCCGCGTGCTTTTCTTGGATTAACATATGTTTAAGCAGCATTTTTGCACTTAGTGAAGCTTCGTCATCGCCCTTGATATAAAATTTTATGACTGCAATTAACTCATCGGTATCATGATAAGTTGCAAGTGCAAGCGCTGTATCCTTACTGATTGGATAGCGATCTTGTGAGGCATGTCCACGACCTAATAAGCGATAAATAACGGCTTTTGTTAACCATTTTTTCTTAAGATCAATATCTTCATAATCATCTTCACCTGCTCCAAATAATAGTGAGTAAAATTCAGATAATTGATCTAGTTGTAACATATAACTAATTAACAAATTAGTTTGATCATTAGGGATCCTGACCATTTCGGTAGGTCCTAATCCTAGCATTGCGCGAACTTCTTCCTCACTTTCACCAATTAATGAAGCAATCATTCTTGGTAAGATTGAAAATAAGTTTGCTCTTGATTCAGCTTGTAATAATTCATCAATTGGCGCATATAACAATAAGTTTATGGTTGTGCTTGGAACAAATACGGTTTCAAGTTCTGCTGATCCACTGTGTTGGACTTGTCCGACGCGGTTACCACCTCTTTTAGGTGGGGCATGATATAAACTTGCACCGACACCCACTTTGGTGGAACCATGGTTTTCATGCCATTGTATTTCACCACTGGCTGATAATTCGCCGACACAAATACCATCTTCATCATAAAGGAGATGGATAACCAAAGTGCCTCTTGATTCAACATCTCGTAAGTCTTTTGCGATAAATTGATCATGCGGGATATATTCCACTAAGCGTTGAAACCATGATTGCTCCATTTTACTGATATCACCACAATAGGGATTTCCTCTTAACCAACGAAATATAGTATTACATAAGCGATTTGCAAATTGTTCGGTTAACTGTTGTTGAATATAATTAGCGACAATACTTTCTGCTCGCAAAGCAGCTTGTTGTAATTCACTATTGGAACTACTTTTATCTACTAAAATATCTAATTGCAATTGTTTGAGAATTATTCTTGTCACGTCATCGGTTCTATAGTCTCGAATATGATCGAGAGACCGTTTTACATGTGCTAATTTCTTATGTAATTGTTTTAATTGCTCTGTATCAGTTTCTTCTGCAATTTCAGCCATTAATCTTTGCATAGTAGTTTTTAATTCTTCATATTGATCATGTTTTAAAAATCGACTAACGAGTTTATATTCTTCAATGAGTCTAATAAATTCTTGACTACCCAACATGCTCACAATTCTTGGGCTAAGTAAAAATCGTTGAATCCAAATTCCCACAAAGACTTCAGACATTAATATTGCTGTGATTTGCTGTCTTTTTTGTTGATATTCATCACTGGTTGGTGCGAGGGCATCAATTTCTTGCCTTAATGTTATTAATTCAGCAGATTTTGCTTCGCTTTCTTTTATGGTTTTTTCTAAGGCTTCTTTTTTTAATTGTAAACTTCTTTTTAATGCGTCTTGTTCAGCTGATAACGCTGCAATACGTGTTGTTATTTCAGCTAATTCTTGTTTAAGTTGATTTACTTTTTCAGCATTATAGACGGGTGCTTTATGTATTAATTCTGTTAACACAACTTCGCAAGCCTTAGGATATTTATCTAAAACATCGGTAGACATTTGCGTAATTAAGGTGTCTGTGGTTGACTCGGTTATTTTCTGTTTAGTCGCAAAATCGAAAAGTGAAGAAAATATACACTGGCAATCTTCGCGATAAGCTCGAGTTGGATCGCCTGTTGTGCGATGTATTCGCGTCACTTCCCTTTCAACATCGCCATGAGTAATGTCGGGGGTAAATGTTGATTCTTGAGGTTCAGTCGGAAGTTTTCTATTTAACTCGCGGGCGATTCGGGTGAAATTATAAGTAATACTTCGGCCTGTTATTCTATCTTTTACTGTGATTAAACATTTTCTATTCTCATCTAGCACTAAATAGCCTTGAACGATGTTGCCAAATTTATCACGGGTATATAAATACCAGCTATAAGGTGGCACATCTGCTGCTGAATCTGCATCGACAATAACAGTGAGGTCTGAACTTCCTTTTATTAAGTTACGCACACAGAGTAAGTGCGTCTTATGATCACTAAAATATTCATGATAATTTTCATTGGTTTGTATTTTTGAGCAGTAATCTTCAACCTCACCAGCCTCAACCATTAAAACTTCGTGCCTTGAAGAATGCGACATTCCTGCCATGGTGTGAGATAAAAGTTTACTCGTTAAATTAGGATCAAACTGATGAAGCAAGCTATAAACAAGATTCGGCCGATTTTTTATGACGTGTGCCAATAACTGTTGGAACACCAATAATATTTCTGCATTATCACAATCAATTAAATAATCTTGATAACTGAGTAAAAATTGACAAAGATCAAAATCTGAAATTAAATCCGTATTTTCTAAAGATTGTCTGATAATAATGTGACTGGCTTTTCGTAATAAAGCGAACGCTTGTTCTTCAATATCGCCTGCTTGATCAATAGCATCAAATGAATGTGCTACAACAAAAACAACACATATTGCTTGTTGTTTTTTTGAAATGTAACGTTCAATTAATTCATATTCATTTTGTAAAATTGTTATATCTATACTACTCGTTGCACCTGAAGATAAACATTGCATCAATAATACTGAGAAATCAGTATCACTTTCATGCCAACTTAAATAAAGTTCAAGTAAGTTTGAAAATTGGGTAGCGTGAGCTTCAATAAAGAAGCTTTTCAACGAGAGAAGATCAGTTAGTTCCATTTCATGAAAAATATTGAATAACTCTTTAATATCACCGGTGCTGTGAATAATCTTTTCATAAATACTTTCTATTAGTTGATTAAACTGTTCCGCTTCTTCTGCTTGTTGTTCGGCTAATACCAAAACCTTATCTAGGATATCTTGGGGTAAGCGATTTATGTATTTTACAAAATCATTTAAGCTAAGTAATGTTTTAGCTAAAATTTCTTGTTCATCAATTGTGAGTGGGTTATATTTTATTTTTGCTAGATAAAATTCGACTAAGGCGTGAGCAACGAGCTGTTGTTTTTCTGAGGCTAATTTTAAATTGCTTGCCGCCTCTTCAGAAGCATGGTGGCATTGTTTAGTGATCCAAGATGTATCACTTGCTGTCATTACACTGACGCCGTTATGATTTACGCCACCATGTGATTGATGAGGTAATTTATCACCATAGGTATTAAAAAAAAGGATACTTGCATTGGTCATTGCTGATTGGGCATCTTGCGAAAATGTCTGGCATTGATGAATGCCTTGTCTCACTGATTCCCACGCTCTTCTTGTTTGTAAAAACATTCGAGTAAATGCTGTTTCAGTTTGTTTAGATATATCATCTTTCAGGTGGCGGAGTAAACGGGCCAATTTATCAGGAGGGATATTCTTAAAAACATTCAATATTTTCTCAAGATTACTCTCGGCTTCTATATTGAATAAGTCAAGAGATTGTAATTTTTCAAGTAATTTAGCATCTAAACATTGTTCAAGTAAAACGGCTAGGTTATATCGTAATAATTGTTCATGCTTAAATAAATGTTCTATATAGCAATTTATTTTACCATCTTCATGGCGCATGAGTAATTGAATATTCCCATGCAGTAGCGGTGCTGTTCGTTGTGGATAGACATCGCTTAATGGTCCTGCAATTTCACGCAATAAATCAGCCATTGCTTGTTGATGTTCTTCAGTATTGATATTTAATTTCGAACTATGAAAAATTGCTTGAAGTCTTGTACTAAGATCCGGTGTAGTAGGAATTATATTTAGTAATTTTTCGAGTTTTTTAATATTAGCTTCTATAGTTGTAAAATCTGCATTATCTAAATCCAATATTTCAATCAGTGCTAAACATTCAGATAGCGTTGTTTCTCTTGTTAATAATAATCCCAGACTATTCGCTTGAATTTGATTGAAATTAATAAACATTGTTTGCATTTCATCAGATAGTTCTACTTGTTCATCCCCAAATTCAGCAATGGAGTCAAAATCTAAACAATCAAGGACACGAAAAAGTCCGAGGTTAATCAGGGGTAAACGTTGAAACCAACGACAGCTTGTTAAAGCTTCAGCTATTTGATCAGAAAATTGAAAGGGACCAAAAAGACAATTGACTGATTTTGCGGTTTCAACCTCGAGTTTTAAATCATGTTGAATATCACAAATATCGTCAACTTCAATAAATTGATATAAATATTGTATTGTCGCTTGATCAATTCTATATTTTTTAAGAAGTGTTGAGGAACTTAGTAACTGTAAACAATATTTATATAATACTGTATTGGGCTTGATTTCTAAATTATCTTTAACCGCATTTGCAATCAATTCATAAATAGCCCTTTGTAAAGAATTGTAAAAAAAATCATGATCATAATTATCGATATAGTGACTGAGTTCTTGCACTAATAATTTATCTACAGAGTGTTGAATTAGAAATAATACGCATTGTATTTTAGCATCGGATAATGATATAACTTCAGATAAATCTTCATCTTGTGTTAGATTATTAAACCATTCACTAAATGTTAACTCTTCATCGGATAAATGAGTAATAAGTGCTTCGAGTATTTTTTGATGGGCTTTTGGTGTCGCTGATTTAATTATCGCGTAAAAGTCACTAATACTTTTTATACTATCAAATAGTTTCACAAATAAACTAACGTCAACATCTGCTTCTTCTGTAGCACGTTTGACAATTATTTCAGCGATCAATAATTTTTTCTCACCAGTGAATTTAGCAAAATAAATAAGTAATTCAGCATCTGATAATAGATAATCTGAAAATAGAGATAAATGTTTTGATAGTTCGAAGGGTATGACGGCTTCATTATCTAATATTTTCTTTAACCAAGTTTGTAAAATGGGCAATAAGTCGTTTTTCCTACAGTATTGAAAAAGACTCTCTAAATCGTCTGAGCTTCTTGCTTGTAAGGCATCTTCTGATAATAAATATTGAAGTAAAATATCGCGATAAATATGCGAAACGGTTGCTGGATGTTGAATATTCTGATCGGCCTGATTTAATAAAATAACAATTTCACGACCCGATAATGCATCGAATAATTCGGTGATTAAAGAAATATTTCCATGTGTTGTATCGCAAGCTTTAATAAGAATTTCAGCGAGGGTATTTGTATTTTTGATTTGACGTTCTTCTAAAATATAGGCCTTAAAAGCAGGATGTGATTTTAATAATGTTATTAATGTTTGAAACGCCGGATGGCTTGTATCCATTGTAAGAGGTTTTGCTTTTGATATAGAGGATACAATGCTACTGATAACTCTAAGCTGAAAAGTTTTAGAAAGTTCAACATCTTTACATTCTGCAAGCCAAGTAGCAAATTCGGGTAAAGCATCGACTGAAATAGTAAAATTTAAATGATTATTCGCCAATACTCGTAAAACGTTTTTCTTTGTGTCGATGTCCGTTTGTTGAGAATTAAGAATACCAAACAATATTTTAGCATTCAAATGGAATTTACCATGGTGAACAAGTAAATAAGCAAATACGTCTGGGTCTTTAAAAAGTTTATGCTGATATAATGAATTAAAATATTTCATTTGATCTGCGGTAGATAGATGATTTATTCTTATAATAAGTTCATTCAAATTTAATATTATAGAATTAATATATTGATATTTATATCTTCCTGCTAATTTGGATGCATGTGAAGCAAAAGTGTCTAACAATGTATTAAGATGTTCTGCTTCAATAATAAATTCCAAAGGTAGTCTTTTTAATAAATTGTCTATGTATTGAAAATAAATAGCAGAGACTTTAAATTTTTCTAATGCAAAAGAAAATCTTGGATGACGTAATAATGTTTTTACTACTTCGTCTATGACAAGTTTGTTAGCAGATAACAGATTGGAACAAAATTGTTTAATCATTTCTTGTAAATATTCATCGGCTTGGTCCGTGTCCATAGATATTATATTACCAAGCATGATCCCAAGAATATTTACATGAGCTTCATTTTTTACATATCTTAACACTCTAATTAGCATTTCTACTGAACAATATTGTGTATTAAAAAAAACATCAATCAGACTAGGGTTAACAGATAGCATTTTACTGAACGAGGAAACAAGTGGCGGCATGTTTTTATCTCGATTACGAGTTCTTTCACCTACGATTTTGGCCAAATTGATAGTTAAACGTTGAACGGCAAAAGCTGATCTTTCTGTAAAAAGAGCATTATCTTTTAATATGTTGATAAGAGGATCTGTACCTGCTCTGGAATAGTGGTAGTGTTCACGATTTTTTTCAATAGGCTGTCTTTCCTCCTTACTTGCAAGCTGATAATAAAGTTCACTTTCAACTTGTCTAACGAAATTTTTTACTTTATCAGCTTGTGCTGTCGGTAAAGAATTCTCAAACTCCCTAAGTGATAAAATAAGTTGATATAAATTTTCTCGTTCGACACCATCTTTAGCACAATGAAGAATCAAATTTTTAACAATATCTGCTATGTAAATATTAAAGTCATCTATTTGTGTTGCCATAAATATGATAGGGATTAATCGATTACCTCGACCAGCATGGCTTCGAAGGCGTTTAATTTTAGCGCCTAATGCTAAAAACGCCGCGGGGGAATGTAATATTTCTAATGCGTAACGAGGTGTTAAAAATGCTTGACCGCTATTTTCAACAATTTGTTTACCTGAATATTGAACAAGATGTGATTGTAAATCAGTTTTAGAAGATTCAGATACAGTTAATTGATGTGCTAATAAAGTATTTAATAAGTCAAAGTTTTCCGTTGCCTTATATTTTAGATAATTTTCTTTTAAATTTACAAGTAAAGAATATATTTGACTATGAGTTAATCCACTTGTTGCATTTTGCAATCCTGTTAGAGTAAGTAATGGTAAATTTAACAATAAATCTAATAGCTTGTGATATTGGTTGTTTGTAACATATATATCAACAATGATAGGTAAATAAGTGATACAATTTTCTTTATGATTGGCGGTTTGAAATAATAATTGATTAAATTTATCATACCCAAAAACTTCAATGTATTTTTTAGTTAAGTTTTCGATTGAGTCAGATAAATCTTGTTTTTCACTATATCTTAATAGCGTCATTATTTGAAAATTAAATTGTTCTAGAGGAATTAATGCAGGTAATGTTGTCTCTAATACAATAATTATGCTTTTAATAGAGTTTGTTTTGTCTACAATTAAAGATAAGGTTTCAAATAAATTAATAAGGAATTGCTTTTCCAAACCCAGTGACCGGTTTGCTTCAATTTTTTGCTTTAAATAGTCATTCGCAATTTCGGCATTGTTCGTATTATAGAACTCGATTATTTGATTTACGACTTTAGTAAAAATTAACTCCAGATTAAATTGTTTTTTCGCTACGGATTCTAAAGTTTCTCTTCTTAATTCATCATTTTTAATTTTCGAAAGTAGTGGTAATAAAACGCTATGATCTTGCCATTGACAGTTTACAATAAAAAAAGATAATTCGTTATCATCCAACATCGGCCAGTCTAACCAATGATCGAGATGTATGAATTTATTATCGGTTGAACATAGCGTGATCATCAATTGTGTTATTTTTCGTTGATCTTTTTTGCAAGCGTTATATAAATTTGTTAATAATTGATGAAACGATTCTTCAGTTTGTTCTGTTAGAAACAAGCTCTTAATAATAGGTAATAATAAATCAAAATTTTTCAGTGCAAGAGATTTACTATCAGTTTCTTTAAAGACTTTAAAAATTACTTTATTTAATATAACGGGATTTTTAATGTTTATAGCTTTTACACCATCAGCACCATAACAATTAATGCATGACACAAGAAAATTAATACTCTCATCTCTATCTGTATCGATCGTTGGGATGACTTGAGAAACATATTTACGTATAGCTGCTAATTTTTGAGCGTTACGTTGAGCCTTTGAAACAAATATCAGATCGCTTAAGTGTGAATTGAGGTAATCTACGCCTAATTGTTGTAGAAAATTAATAATTTGCGCTTCATCATTCGAAGGGATAAGCCTAAATAATGTATTAATTAAAGCGACATTATTCTTCGCTTTAGCAAATTTAAGCGTAGCATGTAAAGCATGGAAATTTGTGCCATAGCTGGCAATACCACGTTTAAAAACTTCTAATAAATTAGGGCCAAAAACAGTTTCTGCTTTTCCTAATAACTCGATGATTTGCTCATCGTTAAGTTGAGCATCCTGTAAATAATGGACAAAATTGTTAATATAACTATCGTAGAGAATACTCAATTGAGACATTTCATTAAGTATTTTAACAATAACTAAGAAAGCCGTAGCCTGCTGCAGTTTTATTGCAGAGTCAATTAGATTAAGAAAAAAACTTAATAAAATCTCTAAGTCTTGCTGACTTTTTTCACTTTTTTTAGCATGTGAAATTGCTTCTGCTACAACATCAGATTCAAAAAGTGCTTTGAATTCTGATTCAGAAAAATCGGATTTACCACTAAATGCGCTTTGCAGGCATTCCGGTAAACTATCAATATCTGAATATTGTAGAAATCGTGCACGTTCTTCGGCAGAAATTCGCTGAATATGCGGAAAACCTGATTGCAGGCCGAATAATGTTATCGCCATATTTAACCTCAACTAAATGATATTATTTTTTTTTATCCATCATGGCTGCTATAAGTTTCGTCGTTTTAAGAAAATCACGCTCATCTTTAAGTATAGAAAAAACGAACAATTTTACCTGCAGTTTTCAATATTTATTATAAGTTCCTGATCGTATGTAATATTTTTGATAAGTAGTGTTAAATGTAGATTAAACAAAAGAAAAGTGAGTAATGATTATAAGCTAACTTATTGAATCAAAATTTTTTACCCATTCATTGATATTGTTGCAGAATTTACGCAAAATCGATCGAAACAGAAGGCTATCGTAATTCATTAATCAAATAATTTTTGAGAAGAATTTTTGTAACTTATTCAGCATAAATGCTCAATAGTTACCCTGATAATCCCCATCGCGTAAGGAAAGTTTGTTCTTTTCAGCGTTTCTACGTTGTTGCTTAAATTTGGTGAATAGTTACCTAATTTTTAAACAATTTGATAAGTTATGATTTAGCGTCGTATAAATAGGCAAGAAAAAAACGAAAAAATTTTAAAGCCCTGTTAACTAATAACAGGGCTTTAAATCTAATTAATTAGGTAAAATAGGTTGTGGACTGATAATATTGGTTTGATTCGGTGCAACACGGCGTTGGATACTATTATTATTCTGTAATGAATGTGCCGCTGGATTTTGAATTGAATGTTGTTGCACATAAAATTTAACAAGATTTGATTCAGCCAATATTTTTTTACGGTAAGTCACTTTAGCTTGGACTGTATGTTCACCACGTGAAATATCTTCGGGTAAGGTAAAATTGGTTTTACCTATATTTAATACATTACCATCTAAGTAAGATTCAATACGATGACCTTTTTGTAATTTCGGTTCGACACTCACATTAACATTAATTGAACCTCTTAAGCCTGGCGGAAAATTTTCATCATTCTTTGGTGATGTAATCGCTATCTTGTAATCGATTTTTTTATTTTTATCTTCAGATGCCTTAGGGTTTTTTGAATTTTGGCTGATAGGCAATTTCGGCGCAGAATAAGTTTCCGTTTTGGGAAGCTTAACGGTTGCCGCACCTTTATGTGGTGTATCTGAAAAATGAGTGATCCCTTTTTCATCAACCCAGCGATAAATTGTGGCGCTTGCGACAACCGGTAAACTCATAACTAATAATGTTAATATGATCCGTTTTAACATAATAAATCCTTTTATAAACTATAATACATATCAAACTCAACAGGGTGTGTTGTGGTTCTAACTCGTGTAATCTCACCTTCTTTAAGTGCGATATAGCTATCGATAAAGTCATCAGTAAACACACCAGACTCAGTTAAAAAGCCACGATTTTGATCTAAATTGAGTAATGCTTCTTCGAGTGAAAAACAAACTGTTGGAACGTCGACTAATTCTTCTGGTGGTAAATCGTAGAGATCTTTTTCCATAGGATCACCAGGCAGAATTTTATTTTTAATTCCATCTAATCCAGCTAACATCATTGCGCTAAAGGCAAGATAAGGATTAACCGCAGGATCAGGAAAGCGAACTTCAATACGTCTTGCTTTAGGACTAGAGGTATAAGGAATACGAATAGAAGCAGAACGATTACGCGCAGAATAAGCTAATAAAACGGGTGCTTCAAAACCAGGGACTAAACGTTTGTAACTGTTTGTGGTGGCGTTAGTAAATGCATTAAGCGTTTTCGCATGTCTAATAATACCGCCGATATAATACAAACCAATTTCTGAAAGACCAGCATATTTATCACCTGCAAAAATATTTTGGCCATTTTTGCTCAGTGACTGGTGACAATGCATGCCGGAGCCATTATCACCCACAATCGGTTTAGGCATGAATGTCGCTGTTTTACTAAATGCATGCGCAACATTTTGCACGACATATTTTAAAATTTGTAATTCATCTGCTTTTTTCGTTAGGGTATTAAATTTTGTAGCAATTTCGTTTTGGTTTCCTGTTGCGACTTCATGGTGATGCGCTTCAACGATTAAGCCCATTTCTTCCAGTGTTAAGCAAATTGTTGAACGAATATCTTGTGACGAATCAACGGGTGGCACAGGAAAGTAACCGCCTTTAACGCGAGGACGATGACCAAAATTACCGCCTTCGATTTGTGTGCCACTATTCCAAGCGGCTTCGATTGAATCGATGCTGTAAGATGCGCCATGCATATCGATTTGCCACTTGACGTCATCGAGTAAGAAAAATTCAGGTTCTGGACCGAATAAACAAGCATCGGCGATGCCAGTTGATTTTAAATAGGCTTCGGCTTTTATTGCAATCGAACGAGGATCACGATCGTATAATTGCATGGTTGTGGGTTCAAGCACATTGCAGCGTAAATTTAATGTTAAATCTTCGCAAAATGGATCGATGATGGCTGTTTCACAATCGGGTAATAACACCATGTCAGAGCTATCGATACTTTTCCAACCCGCGATAGATGAACCGTCAAACATTTTACCTTGGGTCAGAAATTCTTCGTCAACCACTGTGGCAGGAACAGAGACGTGTTGCTCCTTACCAATAGTGTCGGTAAAGCGTAAGTCAATAAATTTGACATCTTGTTCTTTGATGATGGATAACACATTACTTTCTGACATGAGAGGCGCTCCAGGGCTTGTTAAATAATTAGCGTGGTAATTTACCAGAGATTGTAAATATTGGCTATGCTAAAAGTGTTTTTTTGATAAACTGTCAGTTATTTAAGCAACTATAAAATCGAGCAGAAAATGGCAAGTCATCATCCTTTAGTGTTAATTATTTTAGATGGTTTTGGTTATCGTGAAGAAACCAGTCATAACGCTATCGCGTTAGCGAACACACCTAATTTTGATAAATGGTGGCAGGATTATCCCCATACCCTTATTACAGGATCTGGCCAAGCAGTTGGTTTGCCAAAAGGGCAAATGGGAAATTCTGAAGTCGGCCATTTAAATATGGGCGCTGGTCGGGTCGTCCAACAGGATTTTACTCGTATCGATAGTGAAATTGATAATGGTCGTTTTAAACAAAATCCTGTTTTTTGCGACGCTTTCGATGAATTAGCAAAAAATCAGCATGCTCTCCATATTTTAGGTTTATTATCTCCGGGAGGGGTTCATTCACATGAAAAACAAATTCATGCATTAATCGAGTTAGCCGCAGCTAGAAATATTCAGCAAATTTATTTACATGCATTTCTTGATGGCAGAGACTGTGCGCCAAAAAGTGCAACAGCTTCAATACAATCAACGATGGATTTATTCAAACAACTTGGTATAGGAAAAATCGCTTCAATTTGTGGTCGTTATTATGCGATGGATAGAGATCAACGTTGGGATCGCGTGCAACAGGCTTATGATTTATTAACCTTAGGCCAAGCTGATTTTCATGCAAAAGACGCATTAGCAGCTTTACAACTTGCTTATGATAGAGGTGAAACCGATGAATTTGTCAAAGCCACCAGTATTGATCCGAGTGTGAAAATAAATGAGGGTGATTTAGTTGTTTTTATGAATTACCGTGCGGATAGAGCGCGACAATTAACCCGTGCCTTAACGGCCAATGATTTTAATGAATTTAATAGACAGGCTGTGCCTAAATTACAAAGCATGATCACCTTAACCGAATACTCAAGCGATTTTAATTTGCCTATCGCGTATCAACCGATAAAACATCAAAACGTATTAGGTGAATATATTAGTGATCGAGGTTTATCGCAATTACGAATTGCTGAAACTGAAAAATATGCGCATGTGACTTTCTTTTTCAATGGCGGTGTGGAAACACCGTTTACTAAAGAAAAAAGAGTATTAATTCCTTCACCCAAAGTGGCAACTTATGATTTACAACCTGAAATGAGTATTTATGAATTGGCTGATGCCTTTGTTAAAGAAATGAATGCAAATGATTTTGCAATGGTTATTTGTAATATAGCCAACGCCGATATGGTGGGACACACCGGCAAATTAGATGCGGCGATTAAAGCCATTGAGGCGATAGATGAATGTTTAGGAAAAATGGTTCAATGTGTAAAAGCGAAAGGTGGTGAAGTGTTAATTACCGCGGACCATGGCAATGCGGAATGCATGGAAAATGCAATCACCCATCAACCTCATACCGCACACACCAGTGAACCCGTGCCATTTTTATATATTGGCCGTCATGCAACTGTGGTAAAATCCGACGGTGCGTTACAGGATGTCGCGCCAACTATGTTAACGTTATTGGGATTACCCATCCCTGCTGAAATGACAGGACGTGCAATTTTTGAAATCAAAGATTAGGTTTATGAAAAAAATAGCAGTTTTCTTGATTGTTTTGTTGATGACAATAACAGTTTTTGCCGAATCGAATCAGCAATCTAAACTCCGTGATGTCAATATTAAAATTAAAAATTTACAATCTTCATTACAACAATCAGCGAAAGAACGTCAAAGTCTTTTTTCTGAGCTTAAGCACGTAGAAGTCTCGCTTGGTCGAGTCTCAAAAAAAATTAATGATTTAAATAATCAATTACAAAATCAGCAGGATAAAATTCAAGTCATTAAATTACAACGCGACAAAGTATTAAAAAATTTATCATCACAAAATAATTCATTAGCATCGCAATTGCGCCAGGCTTATCAATTGTCCCGTGAAGAATATATTAAAATTTTATTAAACGAACAAGATCCACAAAAAGTTAATTTAATGATGAATTACTATCATTACTTTAATCAAGCAAGATTACAAATCATCCAGCAAATTAATGTGACGTTACAGCAGTTAGTAGCGACTGAAAAAACTTTAAAACAAAATCAACAACAATTAACCTTACTATTAAAAAAACAACAAGCCGAAAAAT
>CAYGUK010000022.1:0-46111 GCA_964352985.1 uncultured Legionellales bacterium | reverse complement strand
AATGCCCAGGTCTAAATTTTCCACAATAGCGATTAGCGTATTTAGGCACAAAGACTTTGGTGGAACAGGCGGGTTTTTCTGGATAAACTTCTGTTGATGTTGGGCAAAATACCGCATCGACTTTGAGATCATGTAAATGCTGAATATCTTCTTGTAATGTGCGAGGATATTTTGCTAAATCATCAGGGTTGTTAAATTGGAGTGGATTAACAAAAATACTAACAATGACTTTATCACAATACTGTTTTGCCACTTGAATTAATTCTAAATGGCCTCTATGTAAATTTCCCATCGTTGGCACAAATGCAAATGGTTCTGAATTATGATCCTGACGATATTGTTGCATTTTTTTTATTGTTGTTATCTCTTCCATTAAGAGAGCGTCTCCGCTTCACTGGGAAAATCCAGTTGCTTTACTTGTTGGACGTAACTTTTAAATGCTTGTGGGATATCTGGGACATCGAGTAAAAAGTTTTTACTAAATTTTGGTAATTTTTTACTGATACCTAGCATGTCATAAACAACCAGCACTTGGCCATCACATTTGTTTCCCGCACCAATCCCGATAACAGGAATATCAAGCGCAAGTGTAATGCCTTCAGCTAACTGACTTGGCACGCATTCAAGTACGAGTAATTTAATACCGGCTTCTTGTAATGCAAGCGCATCATTTAAAATTTCTTGGCTTTGCTGTTCTTCTTTTCCTTGAATTTTATACCCACCTAAAATATTAACGGACTGTGGTCTTAAACCGAGGTGACCACAAACAGGAATACCATTTTGCGAGAGTGTCTGAATCGATTCACAAAGCCATTGGCCGCCTTCAATTTTCACGATTTCCGCGCCAGCTTGCATTAATTTTGTGGCATTTTGACAAGTGATATTTTTGTCAAAACTTGCCATAAATGGCATGTCACCAATTAAAAAACATTGTTCGTTTCCTCTAGCAACATTTTGTGTGTGATATACCATGTCTTCAATGGTGACAGGCACAGTAGATTTTTGTCCTTGAATAACATTTCCTAAAGAATCGCCAATTAAAATGGCATCAACACCTTGTTGATTCATGAGTCGTGTAAAGCTCGCATCGTAAGAAGTGAGCATCGCAATTTTTTCACGATTTTTTTTCATGTTAAATAAAGTGTTAATCGTAATTTTGTTCATGTTATTAATCCTTCATGTAAGCTGAAAGTTTTTTATCAACAAGTGATAATTGTAGACGAGCATATTTAGGTAAACCATTATCATCATAAGGTGGATAAGCTTCGCCTTGAATTAAGGGCTGTAAGTAGCGACGACAATTTTCTGTAATGCCAAAACCATCCTCAGTGATGAAATTTTCGGGTAATTTTTTTTCACGATTGGCAACTTCTGCTAATGCAACTGATCCAATTTCCCATTTATAAGGTTGATCTTCTAAGCGCGTTATCGTGACCATGATACCACTCTCACCATTTATCGCATATTCAACTGCGGCTTTACCCATACTGAAAGCTTGTTCGACATCTGTATTTGAAGCGATATGACGAGCTGATCGTTGTAAATAGTCTGCAACAGCCCAGTGATATTTAAAACCCAGTTTTTGTTTTACTAGTTCAGCAATAAAAGGCGCAACGCCGCCTAATTGCGCATGACCAAACGCATCAGTGGTGCCCGCTTCTGTAATAAATTTTCCTGCTTTATTACGTAAACCTTCAGAGACAGCAATGACACAATATTCATTATCAGCGACACATTTTTTGACTTTTGCTAAAAATTTTTCTTCATCAAATGGTACTTCTGGAAAAAGAATGATGTGTGGTGGATCATTTTTTTCACGAGCAGCTAAACCACTTGCCGCAACAATCCAACCTGCGTGGCGACCCATGACTTCCATAATAAACACTTTGGTTGAAGTTTTTGCCATTGAGGCAACATCGAAACCCGCTTCCATGGTAGATATTGCAACATACTTTGCAACGGATCCAAAACCAGGACAAGTGTCAGTGACAAATAAATCGTTATCCACTGTTTTCGGAATACCAATACAAGTGAGCGGATAATTCATTTTTTCACTCATTTGCGCGATTTTATGTGTCGTATCTTGCGAATCACCACCGCCGTTATAAAAGAAGTAACCGATATCATGTGCTTTAAACACTTCAATTAAACGTTCATATTCTTTTTTATTTTCTTCTAATGATTTTAATTTATAACGGCAAGATCCAAAGGCACCGCCTGGCGTATAACGCAACGTTTCTATTGCCAAATCATTTTCTAGATTGGTATCGATCAGTTCTTCATGAAGTGCGCCTAAAATACCATTTTTTCCAGCAAAGACATGATTAATTTTATCAGGATGTTGGCGAGCTGTAGTGATGAGTCCACAGGCTGTGGCGTTAATAACTGAGGTAACACCTCCTGATTGAGCGTAAAAAGCATTTTTTGCTGGCATAATTTTCTCCACATTATTTTGCAAGGCTGATTTTAATCGCTTTCGCTAAATATTGCGAAAATAGTTTCAGAAGAATTAACACAATCTGCTAGAATCAAACACTTTATGAATTGATTAGGAAAATAATATGCACATTCACTTCCTTGGGATTTGTGGTACTTTCATGGCAGGGCTTGCGATAATAGCAAAACAATTAGGCCATGAAGTTAGTGGTCAAGATGCAAATGTTTATCCTCCGATGAGTACTCAATTACAACTTCAAGGAATTCAAATAACTTCTGGCTATGATCCAATTGCACTTAATCCCGCGCCAGATTTAGTTGTTATAGGAAATGCGTTATCGCGAGGTAACGCCGTAGTGGAATATGTGCTTGAACGAGGAATTAATTATACTTCCGGTACCGCATGGTTATTTGAAAATGTATTAAAAGATCGTTGGGTGTTAGCTGTTGCTGGCACTCATGGTAAAACCACGACGACGAGTATGTTAACTTTTATATTAGATTTTGCAGGCTTAGCGCCCGGCTATCTAATTGGTGGCGTACCAGAAAATTTTGGTGTTTCAGCACGGCTCGGTAAACATCCATTTTTTGTTATTGAAGCAGATGAATATGATAGTGCATTTTTTGATAAGCGCGCTAAATTTATTCACTACCATCCACGCACATTAATTATGAATAATTTAGAATACGATCACGCCGATATTTATCCTGATTTAGAATCAATTAAAAAGCAGTTTCATTTTCTCGTTCGGACAGTGCCAGGAAATGGGTTAATTATTTATCCTGAAAATGATGATAATTTAAAAGCTGTTTTAGAAAAAGGTTGTTGGACCCCAACTCAGACTTTTGCTGAAGAAAACGCAGATATTCATGCTGAAAATATCAGCCCTGATGCCAGTGAGTTTGATGTCGTTTTACAAGATAAAATTGTCGGTTCTGTAAAATGGCAATTAATCGGCATGCATAATTTAAAAAATGCGTTAGCCGCAATCACCGCAGCAAGACACGCCGGCGTATCTTGTGATCTCGCGATTGAAGCACTGAATCAGTTTCGTAATGTTAAACGACGCCTGGAATTAAAAGCGAACATAAATCAAATTGAAATTTATGATGATTTTGCTCATCACCCTACAGCAATGGCCGTCACGCTAAAGGGGTTACGCGCTAAAATGGGTTCAAGACGGATCATCACGATTGTTGAAATGAGTTCTTATACGTTGAAAAGTGGCGTGTTAAAAGATCAGCTACCTAATGCCTTAAAAGAATCTGATCAAGTTCTAATTGCTCGTCCCAAAGGTGAAAATTGGGGATTAAATCAAATTGCGGCATCACATCCCAATTTTTCAATCTACGAAAATGTCGATAGTATTGTGTTAGCGATAAAAGAGTTAGTGCAACCAAATGATTGTATCTTGGTTATGGCAAAATCGGGATTTGATAATATTCACACGAAACTTCAACAAGTTATTGAAAATAAGTAGGTGAAAACTAAAATAGTTGGCATAAGATGGTGTATGCACTATACTATAGGCGTTGTCAGAAGAGAATAAAACACGATGGCTTTATCCGCTAAACTGTATTCAGTTTTAGACTATTTTAAAAAATACCATAGCTACCAATTGCAAAAACCAGGTATAAAAACGTTGACCCTGATATCGATGGGGCTTTTCTTGTCGGCAATTATTTTTTCTATCGATAATCAATGGTCTCATTTTTTATTAACGTCCTTGCAAACGCTATTAATTTTAGTATTAATGTTGGCATTTTTACTGAGTCGCCATGTTGATAAACTCGTTGAACATTATCGAAGTTTATATTTCTCTAAGCTCAATGGTTTTTTCTACACCGAAGGTTTTTTCACTTATAAACATAATTTTATTCATAAAACTGTTTTTTGGCGTGATGTGAAAAAAGTAAAAGAAACGAAAAATCATTTTATATTTCATATTAATAAAACATTGATTCTACCGGTGGCTAAAAAAGATTTTGCATCATCAAAGCAAATTTTAGCGATCCGAGATTTAATTCAACAACGTTTTAATCAATCAGAACAAGGATTATCAATTTGCCATGGATGATGAAAAGAGTAAGGATATTCTAATAAAAGCAACACGTTTAAACGCTATCGCCCAAAATGGATTAACCTTTTCAGAAAACCCCTTCGATAAAGAACGTTACATCGAAATTCAGCAAATAGCTGCTGAATTAACAGCAAATCATAGCCGCTATCAACAGCAAGAAATTCTTAACACTTTTCACCTAGAAAAAGGCTATGCAACGCCAAAACTAGATGTTCGTGGTTGTGTATTTAGAGATGACAAAATTTTATTAGTCAGAGAAAGCGCTGATGGCTTATGGACATTGCCCGGTGGCTTTGCTGAATTTAATTATTCACCTGCAGAGTCTGTCGTTAAAGAAGTAGAAGAAGAATCGGGTTTTTTAACGCGTGCAACAAAATTGCTTGCACTTTATGATAAGTTAAAACACCCACATCCATTAGCTTATCCGCATATTTACAAAATGTTTATCCTGTGTGAAATTATCGGTGGCGAAGCTAAAACTAGTATTGAAACAAGTGAAGTCCAATTTTTTCATCGCGATAAATTACCGCTTGAGAATGAATTTTCCGCGCCACGAGTATTACTTCAACAGATCCAACGCATGTTTTTACATTATGATAATCCTGATTGGTTAG
The DNA here is from genome assembly GCA_964352985.1 of uncultured Legionellales bacterium. Taxonomy (GTDB): domain Bacteria; phylum Pseudomonadota; class Gammaproteobacteria; order JAHCLG01; family JAHCLG01; genus CAYGUK01. Next base: position 40,980 of record CAYGUK010000022.1, on the reverse strand, counting down.
CTGATTTTGATTGAGAGTTACGCTAATTTTTAGGTATACTATTAAAATCGTGTAATCAACATTTAATTGCCTAATGCCAACACCAACAGAATATTATCAGGACTTAGTTTCTCAAGGCGAAATACAACCCGATCAAGCTCAGGCGGAAATTATACCAATTTTCCAGCAATTATATGATGACTTAATATCGTGGCAAAAAAAATCATGGCTTAAAAAAATGTTTCACAATAAATCTTCTCATGGTTTATATTTGTGGGGTGGTGTTGGTGCCGGCAAAACCCATATGATGGATATCTTTTATCAATGCTTACCTTTTAAGAATAAATTAAGAACACACTTTCATCGTTTTATGAAAGATATTCATAAACGATTACATCATCATCAAGGACAAAAAGATCCCCTTAAAATTATTGCCAGTGAATTAGCACATGATTATTGTGTGATTTGTTTTGATGAATTCTTTGTTTCAGAAATTACGGATGCGATGATTTTAGGTGAATTATTTGAAGCCCTGTTTAATGAAAATATTATGTTAGTCACCACTTCAAATTTCAAACCAGATGAACTTTATAAAAATGGGTTACAACGCCAACGATTTTTACCCGCTATCGAACTAATTAAACAAAATACCTCCGTCGTTGAAATCAAATCCACCACTGATTATCGGTTGCAAGCTTTTCACCGTGCAGGTGTCTTTTTTACACCTTTAAACCACGATGCAGAACAAAATATGGAGCAGCAATTTAAATCAATTGCAACGGGTAATATTAAACAAAAAGGCATGATCAATATTGAAGGTCGTGAAATAAAAACAATTGCAAAATCTAGCGACACAGTTTGGTTTGAATTTGACATTATTTGCCAACCACCCCGAAGTCAAGTTGACTATATTGATATTGCTCATCGATATCACACTGTTTTTGTCAGTAATGTTCCTCAAATTCTTGATCGAGAATTTGATAAAGCAAGATATTTAATTAATCTTGTCGATGTTTTATATGATGCAAAAGTTAATTTAGTGATGTCAGCTGCCGTTCCAGTAATGGATATTTATCAAAAAGGATTTTTGTTTTTTGAATTTCAGCGAACTCAATCTCGATTACTTGAAATGCAATCAGAACAATATCTCTCACGCCAACATACTCATCACATGAAATATTATCGTGTGCAAAAAAGTGAAACTTAAAAACGTTTTTTTATACACTAATTAATTCCCAATTTTAATAAAGTATTTAATTCATAGTTACTAGGCAAGTTACTAATGAATTTTTGATAAACAGTTTTTCAAAAAATTATTAGAATTAAACAGAATAAATCCTAAAGAATATGAAGCTTGTTATTTATAAGTAATATAATTTAACATAAATCAATTGTAGATTAATTGAACAAAAGGAATGCTTGCATATATTAATTCCGATGAAAACCATAATTAATACGGGGAGTAAATTGAATTTCATTTATGATAATATTAATGATTAACAATAAGAAACCATATTAACTAATTCCAAATTTAATCTTATTTAAATCTCAAAGGTAAAAAAATGTTTAGTTATATGAAGTCTTGTTGTCCTTCACCGTCTACGGTTTGGCAAAGTACAAAAAGCGCAGCGCAGTCTTCTGCAACTTTTGTTTTTGACTTATTGAAGGAGTTTGGTAAATTTAATATTAAAGCTGTTATGCTTTGGTCTTATACACAAGCCGCAGGTCACGGGACCAGTAATCAAGTCTGGACACCAAGGTCTTACTATACCTTTGTCGCGGGCTTATTAGGTTACGCGTTCGAATTAAATATTATTCCACGACTCTCAAACACATTGTCACCTGAAAACTGTTTACAGGGCGCCCTCTATTATTTAGAAAAATTATCTGAAGTGGCAAAACTAAGTTTAGATAAAATGGTTTTTCTTTTTAGCGCATGCGTTTTTTTAGTGATGGCAATCAATGATTTTGATCAATTAGATCCTGATCTTATTATCGATCTTTTAAAAGATAGTGGAATGGTTGCAATTTTTATTACATTCTTAAAAGATTATATTTTACCTCGGTGTCTTGAAGGAAATAAATATTCTTCATTATTAAAACTTTTTCGTTTAACAACTCACATGAAATATCATTTAGATAAATCAACAGATTCTGAAGGGTTAGAGGAGTGGTTAGCATTAAAAAATAGCATGCCTCCTCATGTGCGTCGGGCATATGAAGTATATTTAAAAGACAATGTGAGAGGCAAGCAGTTAGAATCTGTTCGAGACCAATTGTCATGTAATCAAAGATTCAAATATGGTTTAAAAAGAATGCTTGAATTCGCCTGGAATGGTTTAGAAATCGGTTTTATTGGTAACTTTATCGTTGATGTTTTTGATGATGGTAAAGATCCTAATCGATTGCGGATCTTAATATTACCACCTGGTGTCATGATGACTTTTCTTTTATTATCATTTACGTCATTGGGTAGAAAATTTGAAAACACTACTTTTATCATTCGAGATTTTTTTCGAAGTTTAATTGCTTGCGGTGTGGCGAGTGTCGCATTGTGGGATGGTTTAATCGATAATATTTGGACAAGTGAAAAAGAAGGTAACATCAATCCCGTTAACGGTGTGTTATTAGTCAGTTTTATTGGTTTAAATGGTGCATTAACTTATCGCGCGTATAGAAAACATCAACGTCGAGAAAATATTATGATTGAAGATTTCCAAGAACTAAATAGGTTATCAATCGATTTAAGAGTCACGGCTGATGAGAAAGGAGGAAAAGAAGATTCACTACAACTTTCGGTGATTATCAGACCAGAACATCCTTTAAGAGTACAGGCTTCACAAACACGAATGATAGAATTATCAACAATTCAGGCTAATACTGTCGACTTACCTCAACCTCAATTAACGAGTGAAGAATGGGCGAAAATTAGAGAAGTGAGGGAGAGAAATAGGGCAGCAGCCATGACATATATGGCTGAATTATTTGCGAGTGAAGAGGCCGCCGAAGAGGAAGCGAAAAAACTGAGAAGAAAACAAATGGGCTCATCGTATCAAAGCTAATTTATTCGAGTTCGGTAATCGTTGTAAGCAGGATTTAATTGTTTGATAATCCAAGTTATCGATTGTAATGTAAGCTGGTAATGATTTCGGTGCTTGATAAAATAACATTTTATTATGTAAATCAAACTGTAAATTTATACAACCTTGTAAATAGAGATCATTAATTTCTTCGCGAAATTTATATAAGGGATCTTGCCGACATTTAAATTCGATAACTTGATTATTTTCAATATTAAGATCATCGCCGGTGTCATAGTAATCTCTCATGTTAAACATTAATTGCTCGAATTTATCTCGTAATATATATTTTTGCCAACCTGATTTTGTTATATCGATTTTATAATCAAAACGATCGTCTTGTAATTGGTAGTTTGCTTTTGTTTGTTTGGGATAAAACCAACGTATTGCACTCGCTGGCATTTCTGTCGAGCCAAATTGTTCAATCGTAATAGCTTGTGGGCAATATTCATTTATTTTAATTAAATCGGCCGGATATAACGGTTCGCCACCGAGTTTAAATGCTTTAATCGCTTGTAAATTTAATTCATGATGAAATAATAAATCTCTTAGAATACTGGGATAACAAGCAATCACATCCGGTTCAAATTGTATTAATTGGTTAATTTCATCTAAATTAAAAGATTGAAATTGAATATCAAAAAATTGATTTTGATTAATCGAATTATGAGAAATGCCACCAATCAATGCAACGCGTTTGGGTGTCGTTTGATAATAGTTAACAAACGGTTTCATGACGCGTTTTAAAATATCGAGAATATCGCTTTTATCACGAGGAATATAAATAACATTGCCACGTCGGCCGGAACTCGCTTGTAAGAAACAATCATCTTTTGATGTTGATTGATTTAAAATATTAGCAATCATTTTTTCTGAGCAACCACCATTACGCAGAAATTCTTCATATCTTTCAAATAAACTATTTTTGGTTAAATATGATGACTGGGTCATGGTTTCTATCCTCATTTGCTGTTCGGAAGGGCGGTGATGTTTCTAGCGTATTTTTCATTTTATTAGCGAGTATGTAACAAAGATTTTTCCAAAGCTCGCTTTTATCTTTGGTGTTAGATAAGTTTTTTAAGATGGATAAGCTAAATAAAATAATTTGAGTTTGATTTTGACAAACAATTAAATCATCATGGTTTGGTTGATATAATAAATGGCCTAATTCACCAAACCAATCGCCAGCTTTAAGTGTGGCGATCACTTTATGATAGCGGATGATATTTACTTCGCCATGGTAGATCATACCTAGCATGCGATCACCTGAACCTTGTTTTAAAATATTATCATCCACGTTACATTCTATTAAAATGCTATTTTTTGTTAAAAGTTTTCGACCATGTTTCGAAATATTTTCAAATAAAATAATACGATCTAAATCAATATCACTGTCATCGACTAATTTAAATCCAATAGAATGGGGTTGAAGATTGCAGTTATACCACCAAAGTAAACCGAGTTTTTCTTCAGGATATTTTATTTTTTGAGCGTATCGATAAAGAGGAGAATTTATTTTTTTAAAATAATTGATATCTTGCGGTACTATCGCAATGGGTATCCGAAAGCCACCAAATGGACTAGGTTGAATTTTATCGATAGCATGGTAGCCAATTCGTTTGTAAAAATGAAAAACAATGGGTTCACATACACTAATACTTAATGGGCAGCCAAAAGAAAGTGCGTGATGATAAAGTGATTGCATGATAACAAGTGACGCTAAGGTTTTACGATATTGAGGCAAAAACGCATAACGTGAAACTATCCAAATTCGTTGTTGTAAACTATCTGGAAATCTATAGAGTTGATAAATTTCACGGCATGTATCATAACGCGTAATTAAATGCGCGGGTGTAATGCGACAAAATCCAATAATTTTATTTTTTTTCCTATCTTTGCAAACTAAATAACTTGAAGCATGATCGATTAATTCATCGCCACCTGGATTGTAAGTAGGATCATGATGTAATCGTCTTAGTTCATAACCAAACACGATCTTTCTAATGTTATGACATTCATTTATTTCATCGGGGGAAGTTGCGATATAACATTGCCAACGCTTACACAATAGACTATAAACGTCTTGGCAACGCTGTAATATCCCTTTCACCGTTACATCCTTTTTTTTGCAATCTTATATATTAAAAATAGTCGTCACCTGCACTTATGTCAATTAATCACACGATAATCTTCTGTTAACCTATTAATATTATGTCCTTTTTTTAAGGACTTAAATGCAAAAATAAGACAAGTAAAAGCTATCATTGATTTACCTGTCTTTGATAATACTGACTTAGGACAAATTAAGTATTTTTATTAAAACAACGGGTATAACTCATAAAATACCAAGCTCCTGCGACAATACCCCAAATATAATTTAATATGATGTTTCCAAAGAACATGCTCGCACTTGCGTGAGATGCAAAAAAACCCTGATTACTCAGTGGCATGAGAACAATAAAATTAAATAAAATCACAGTAATGCCAATTAACGATCCGCGTAAAAACCAATGTTTTGTAAAAATGGGTAAAACGAGTAATATTCCCCATATCCCCCCCCAAATCATTAAGCGATATAACGTGAATTTCAAATCAGTAGGTTGCCCAAAAATGAGTACCAGGCAAATAACCAAAGCGATGGCTCCGATTAAACCAGAGGTGAATGCTGCATTTAAATTGTTTAAAAATTTCATAGGTTTATCCTAGTAAAAGCATGATTTTAAAATTTTATCACGATCTTTAGCTATTTAAATTATTTCCTTTAAATTTATAAGGATGTGTTGATTTAAATTGATGCCGATTTATTTTGTCAAAATGTCTAGATAACTTTAATTTTCTTTATTAAGTCTTATTTAACCTTAAAAAATCAGGGTAGATTTTGACCATTAATCTGGATTCTTAAGATTCTCTTAAGTTTTTTAGGGTATTATATAACCATCTACTCCGCTGATAGTGTGACTTAAAAAAAATTGTCTATCTAGGAGTTTGCTATAAAATGTTAAAGCATTAGTAATAAGATAATAATAAAAAATTTGAAATATAATAACAATAAACATTCAAAACAAGAACAAGCCGTGAGCACTAATGCATTAATAACAACAATAAAATGTTAACATTTTAACTGGCACGGGAGATAGTGGACATCTCATTTAAAGGCAGATAAAAATAAACTCAGTCACACTATCACTTAGTAGATATTAATTATTAATCTCGAATTCCTCTTTTTTCATAAAATTCCTTTTTACAATTTTCCCCATTCAAAATTAGCACTTTATCTAAGACAAAAATGTAAAATTAAAAACGAACTACTTCCGAAAAAATGAGAATTGTAATTTAAACATCCACTTCAACTAGCGATGACGGATAAGTAATATTGGTCCTATGATGATAGGTCTACGATTGGATGTAGTATTAATTATTTTTGTATCTTGATGACTTAAAAACACAAACAGCTCGTTTAATGCTGGATTTGTCGGTTTATTTGAATAATTATGTTTATGGAAAAAACTAATCCCTTGATGAACTTCCTGAAAATAGACTGTGCCAATATATAAGGTTTTGTGTTCTACGGTAAAATGTGATTGCCATAAACGTAACACAATCGGTTTAGATCCCTTTACGCCGGGATGCGTTAATACTAACAGCGGTGCGGTATTATCATATAAAACTTCTAATATGGGTAATTGATGTGTGCCATGTTGGGCCGCAATTCTATGCAGTGTTGTGGTAAAGCTACGTTCAGGTGCTAGCTGCCAATTATGGTTAACGAGAAGTTGTTTTATGTTATTGAGATTATCAAACCATTCGATATTCATTAACTGTGTGGGTTGTCCTAAGCGATTGCTTCTCACAATTGGAACCGTATCATGTTCATTCCACCAAGCTTGCATGGATACGTTGGTTATTTGCCAGCTGCGGGTAAAAGGTTTCATTAATGATTTATAGAATACTATGTTATAGGTGCCAGCAAGAATGACGAATAAACCTAAAGTAATTAGCGTAAAATATTTGAGACTAGGCGTATTTGTTTGATAACGATGTAATGAAAGTGAAGTCAATTCAAACATAATACTACCTAATAGTAATCCACCGATAATATCTGTTAGCCAATGAGCGCCAAGATATAATCTTGATAAGCAAACGATTAATATAATGAGAGTGGTAATAATGTAAATGAATCGGTGTAAGGATTTTTTTGTTCTATCACAAATGAAACTTGCCATAAAACCATAAAAAATAATCGATAGTGTGGCATGACCACTTGGAAATGAGTAATTTAATTCTGGCGTGAGATCGCCTGGTCGTGGAATGGCGACTAATTCTTTTAAAATAAATATCGTGGCGGCAGTAACGATGATTAGTCCTAACCAGTGAAAAGCAAATCGGTAGTGTTTTTTCCCAATTAAATAAGCAAAAATAATAAAAAATGTGGGAATAATAATTTTTTTATCGCCTAAAATAGTGAGGTATACGGCAATTTTATCGAGTAAATCACTTCTAAAACTTTGCATTAAATAATAAACGCTGTGATTCAAATTATCTAACATGCCAAAATGTTTTACATCCCAAACTATAAATATAATAAATAGGATTAGCAGTAAACAGTATAGAGCACGATTGAGTTGCGCATGATCTTCTGGATCTTGAGGATGAAGCCAAATCGTAAATCTTTTTCCATTTGCTGTAGCCATCATTGCGCGCCAAAAAAATCTATTCATCAATGAACAAAGTTGACAAAGCCACAAATAAATCCGTTTGATCAACCAAGAAAAAAACCAGATCAAAAAAATCGCTAAAATCACGATTAAAATAAGTCGTGTCGCAATTTCAGGAGGTAATGCTAACGATGCGGCACCTAATAAAATACCCGGTAACATATAGGTGGGTGCCCAAAGAAATGCGGAAATAAAATCAGTAATCAAAAATGGTTTGACTCGCATATCCATCATGCCACCGAGCATGGGAATTACTGGTCGCATGGGGCCAGCAAATCGGCCGAGAAATATACTTTTTTTTCCATGTCGTTCAAAAAAAGCTTGTCCTTTCTCGAGTAACACAGGATATCTCGATACGGGCCAGATTGTCCGGATCCGATCGTGAAAATGATAACCTAACCAAAAGCTCAAAACATCACCAACAATTGCACCAAAGGCGGCCCAAATCAAAGTTGCCCAAAAAGGTAAGATGCCGGAACCCACCAAGGTGCCGATTGCTGTCATAAACACCGAGCCAGGAACGATGATACCCACAATCGCGAGAGACTCGAGAAATGAAATAACAAATGCAAATCCTAAACCCACATAAGGATGATGCGAAACCCAGTGGACAATCGGTCGGAGTTCGTCGATTAACATTAACTGACCTTTTCACCTGCTGCTTGTTTATCGGCATGATACGAAGAGCGAACTAACGGACCGCTCGCAACATGTGAAAATCCCATTTCTTTCGCCATTTCGCCAAATTCATTGAAGCGCGCTGGTGTAACGTATCGAGAAACAGGTAAATGATAAAAACTCGGTTGTAAATATTGGCCCAAAGTAATCATATCAACATCATGAGCGCGTAAATCTTTCATGGTTTGAATCACTTCATCATCTTCTTCACCTAAACCAAGCATAATACCTGATTTAGTAGGAATATTAGGATGTAATGCTTTGAAGTTTTTTAAAATGTTTAGTGACCATTGATAGTCAGAGCCAGGACGCGCTTGTTTATAGAGACGAGGCACAGTTTCAATGTTGTGGTTAAACACATCGGGTAAATTATCTTGTAACGCTTGAAACGCTTTATCCATGCGGCCACGAAAATCAGGCACTAACACTTCTATTTTGATGGTTTTATTTTTTGCCCGGACTTGTTGAATGCATTCCGCATAGTGCTTTGCACCGCCGTCGCGTAAATCATCACGATCGACTGAAGTGATTACCACATATTTTAATTGCATATCAGCAATGGTTTTTGCCAAATTTTCAGGTTCATTCGGATCGAGAGGATCAGGACGACCATGAGCAACGTCACAAAAACTGCAACGTCTGGTGCATTTGTCTCCCATTATCATAAAAGTTGCAGTGCCGTGATTAAAACATTCAGCAAGATTAGGGCAGGATGCTTCTTCACAAACGGTGACTAAATTATTTGCCCGCAATTTTTGTTTTAATTCGGCAATTTTGTTGCTTGCCGGAATGCGAATACGGATCCAGTCTGGTTTTCGTAATGGTGCTTCTGTTTTCGCAATTTTCACTGGGATCCGTGATAATTTATCTTGCGCGCGTTGTTTTTTATTGGGATCGATTTGCGATGTCGACATAATTCTTTCTCGTCAAATTTTAATTGCGCGTATTATACGAGAATTGCTGCATGAAGAGTAGCGTAATAGAAATAAGAATATGTAAGCACGAAATGCTCTATGCTGCAGCTGCTGCTGTGAATCTTATTGTAGATCTTGCTTCTGCCTCAGTATTTTCTTGAATGCTTCTGAGTAATGTAATTTGTAAAAAAAGCGCATTTACTTGAACTTCATTTAAACTACCTAACGGCATGTATTCCAGAAAATCTGCAATTAGCAGTGGACTAGTTTCATCAGATACTTCATCCATTTCTAAAGCCTGTAATGTAAATTCTGTTCCATCATGATGATATAACGTGGTTAATTCGAGATGGAGGTTATTGGGATTGTCGGCGAGTTTTGTGCGAAGATCAGATTTATCTAAATGAAAAGCCAAGATATAACAATCATCGGAATTAGCATAGTAATTTTCAATACCGCTTTTTGCATCTTCTAGGCTCGAAAAAATACGCATCATTGCTAATCCAACGATATTTTCACCACTTTGACGTAATATACCATTGCAATGACCAGATAAAATATCTTCTGGTGTAAAACTCTCTGAAGGTAATTTAAAAATTAAATAGCTAGTCATTGCTTGAGTCATAATGTTTAGTCCTTTTTTATATTTAATTGACGATTAAACTTCTTTAATAAATTGTATTAATTCGCTTGCGACTTTTTGGCCATCACCATAAAGCATGCGAGTATGATCCATGTAAAATAAATTATTTTCAACCCCGGAAAAGCCTTTGCCTTGTCCTCGCTTAATAACAATAACATTTTTCGCTTTATCCGCGTTTAATATGGGCATGCCGTAAATTGGACTATTGGGATCGGTTCTTGCAATGGGATTCACTACATCATTTGCACCGATGATAACGGCGACATCAGCATTGGCAAAATCTTGATTAACATCTTCCATATCATAAATTTTATCGTAAGGCACGCCGGCTTCAGCCAACAAAACATTCATGTGGCCAGGCATTCTCCCGGCAACTGGATGAATAGCAAATTTAACATTAACACTACGTTCTTCAAGTAATTCAGTTAATTCCCAAATTTTATGTTGAGCTTGTGCAACGGCTAAACCATAACCTGGAATAATGATTACGTTTTTGGCATAACCTAACATAACAGCAGCATCACTTGCTTCAATCGGTTTTAAACTTCCTTCGATATCATCAGGGGTATCACCATGATCACTAACATGCGCTTTAAATAAAATATTAATTAATCGTTGATTCATTGCTTTCGCCATTAATTGCGTTAGTAATGAACCAGAAGCACCTACGACGGTACCCGCGATAATCATCGCGGCATTATTTAAAACAAAACCTTCAAAAGCAACTGCAAGGCCTGTCATTGCATTAAACAATGAAATAACCACAGGCATGTTTGCACCACCGATGGGGGTGGTAATTAAAACGCCGAGTACCAGTAAAAGAATAATAAATAATCCAAGTAAAAAATGAGAGGTGGGAACAAAAATTAAAATAATACCAATTAAACCACACGCACCACTTAATCCAATGTTTATCCAATGATGATTATTGAAGCTAATAATTTTTTTCATCCAGCCTTGTAATTTGGCAAATGCAATCATAGAACCACTAAAGGAAACCGTACCAATAAATGCGCCTAATAAAGCCAGAATAATAACTACCGCAGAAAAATGTTGGCTGCGAAGTAATTCCGCACATGCAATAGCTGCCGCAGCGCCACCACCCATGCCATTATAAATAGCAATCATTTGTGGCATGTCCGTCATCGCAACTTTTTTACCTGAAATCCAGGCGATGCCACCGCCTAAGACAATAGCGATCAACATTAATAAATAATTAGTTGATCCTGAAATATTGGGTTCTAAAAAAGTGATCAACACAGCGATTGCCATGCCTATACCAGCGAAAATAATACCGCGACGAGCAGTCTTTGGATGACTCATCTTTTTTAAGCCAAGAATAAATAATACGGCGACAACAAAATAAATCAGTGAAATAAAACTATGCATGCTTATTAATCCTTGCTGCTTTTAAACATTTCTAACATTCTCTCAGTCACAACATAACCACCAACTGCATTAAGCGTTGCAATAAATACGGCGATAAAACCGATGATTTCTTGGCCTGGCGTTTGTGCTTGTCCAAGAGCGACCATCGCGCCCACCATGACAATACCATGAATAAAATTAGAACCTGACATTAATGGGGTGTGTAAGATAACCGGCACACGAGCAATTACTTCGTAACCAACAAATGCCGCAAGCATAAAAATATATAATGCGTTGATACCTGAAATCATGTAAAGCACTCCTTATTTTGCGTTTAACATTGGACCAAATGTTATTTCACCCGTATGAGTTAACATCGATGATTTTAGAATTTCATCATCCCAATTCGGTTTTAATTGTTTTTCAACAATGAGTAATTGAGCGAAATTAAATAAATTTCTCGCATACATGTCGCTGGCATCGCGAGACATTTGACTTGATAAATGACAGGGGCCAACAATCGTGACATCTTGATGAGAAATCGTTTTACCTTTTTCTGTTAATTCACAATTACCACCTGTTTCAGCCGCGATATCGACAATCACACTACCCGGTGACATAGCTTCTACCATTTGTTGTGTAATAATTTTAGGCGCAGGGCGGCCAGGAATGGCAGCAGTTGAAATGACGATTTCATTTTTCGCAATATGATCTGCTAACACTTGTGTTTGTTGTGCTTTTTCTTCATCGGTGAGTTCTCGCGCATATCCGCCTTCACCACGCGCATCAATATTTAAATTCACCATTTTAGCACCAAGTGATTCGACTTGTTCGCGCGCTTCGGGACGAATATCGTAAGCTTCAACAATTGCACCTAAGCGTTTGGCGGTAGCAATAGCTTGTAAGCCCGCAACTCCGGCTCCAATGATTAACACTTTGGCAGGTTTAATGGTTCCTGCTGCTGTGGTCAACATTGGAAAAAATCGAGAAAAATGATTTGCAGCAATTAACACAGATTTATAACCTGCTAATGATGCTTGCGATGAAAGCGCATCCATCGCTTGCGCTCTTGTGATCCGTGGAATTAATTCAACAGCAAAACTAGTAAGGTGTTTTTCTGCCATCGCGGAAATTAATGCTTGATTTTGGAAGGGTGACATAAACCCAATGACGATAGCATTTTTTTTATAGTGATTAATTTCTTCGATAGTTGGCGCTTGCACTTTAAAAATAATATCTGCGTTTTCAACACAATTTTTAGTTTCTTTTGTAATCGTGACATTCTCATAGAGATGATCGGGATAGTGGGCTTTTTTACCCGCACCAGATTGCAAATAGATAGTCACGCTTAAGTCGATTAATTTTTTACTGATCGGAGGAACGAGTGCCACACGATTTTCACCTTCCATGCATTCTGTTGGCACGGCTATTTGTATCGTCATTGTTTCTTCCCACTACATTAAATGAATCATTATATTCTTAATCAGTAGCTTAGGCTAGTAAGCTCATCTTATAAGGGTTTTATTACGGTTATCTACTACCCAATTGAACACTATCAGTAAAGTCTAAATGTGATTGCTCTGTTACTGACGCGCTTTTTAAAAGATTTTCTAATGCTTCACGGAAGGGGCCATCACATTTTGGATTTTCTGCTAATGCATCTATTGCCGTTTCCCCATTTTCCACATATCGAAAGCCATTTTTTATTTCTTCATTTTTTAAAATGTCATGAATTTTTTGTAATTGAACCACTGATAATCGGTTTTTTACAGGTATCGTGGTGAGTGTTTTTAAATATTTATAAAAGGTTTGGGTATCAGGTTGAACCAATTGTATTGGTGTATCATAGTCAAACCTTTTAATATCACTAATTATTTCATCCATTTTTTTTAGCATCGCGTCTATTGTCAACGTTTTTCTATTTCTAAACCAAGCCAACATTTTATTACTCTCTTTTTTAGTTATCATTTTTATGATTATGTTATGCAATAAAAACTGAATAATGAAATTGATTGATTTGATTGTTTTAATAGATTTTGGCTATGAGTCAGAGGTGTTAATTTTAGACTGATTCTATCGCTTCATCGATAGCAACAAGTTGATATTGAAACACTTTACCTAACATTTTAGTAAACACTTGTGAAATCGTAGTTAAATCACAATTCACACCTAATTTTTGTGTGCTGGTCATAATTAAATTTTTGTATCCACAAGGATTGATAAAACTAAATGGTGTTAAATCGTTATTCACATTTAAAGCGATACCATGATAAGAACTGCCTTTTTTAATTCTAAGACCGATCGAGGCGATTTTTTCATTACCCACATAAACACCCCGCGCATCAGAATTACCTTTGGCGTTAATTTGATAGGTTGCTAAAACGTTAACGAGGACTTCTTCAAGTTTATTGACTAATTCTCTTACGCCTATATTTTTGCGGCGAATATCAATTAAAGGATACGCGACTAATTGTCCTGGACCATGGTAAGTAACTTGACCGCCACGATCAGTTTGCACGATGGGAATGTTGTGTGGGTTGATAATATGCTCAGGTTTGCCGGCTAAACCTTGAGTAAAAACAGGTGGGTGTTCAACTAGCCATAATTCATCGGTAGTTTCAGTTTGTCGATTAATCGTAAAATCGCGCATTTGTTGCCAAACGGTTTCGTAATTTTGTAAGTGTAAGTTTTTAATCTTGAGCGTCTGCAATTTCATGTATCCCACGTTGAACTAACGTGTAAGCATAAACAATCAAACTCCAATGTCAATAATGAATCTCATAGCGGACATATAAATTATTGTTTATACTAGCGTTGAATAAAAGGGAGGTGATTATTATTAAATGGATTAGCCTATTTTTAATTTTTTTTCTCACGACTTTTTGCTTTGCGGAAAAGCCTGAAACAGGTGAATTTATTTTGCAAGTTAATCAAACCCATAATCCAAATTTTGAATATTGGCATAATGTGATTGCACAAGATCAAAGTTTAAAACGTATCGTCACAATATTAAATCACACCCTTTCATTACCGAGAAATTTATATATTAAATTTGATAATGATTCTTCACCCGCTTATAGCAGAAATTCTTCAACAATCTCCATTGGATATAATTTTTTAATTAAAATTGCGATACCCTATATTCACCATCACCCTGAAGCGTCTCGTAAAGATATCGCAAATTATGTCATCGATGTGGTACGTTTTATTTTATATCATGAAATCGCCCATGTTTTAATTCATCTTTATCACTTACCCGTAATTGGAAATGAAGAAATTGCCGCAGATAATCTTTCTGTTGTAATAGCATTGGAGTTTACTAAAGATGGTTATGAAGTTATTACTAATACATTTGATTATTTCAAATCAGGATTTGGTAATAGCAAGTTAGCTTATTGGGATGAACATCCTATCCAAGAACGTCGTTTTTATAATGTCTTATGTTTAGTTGTTGGCAAATATAAACACCAGCCAGCGCACATCGACCCAAAGCGATTTGGCTTAAGCCAAAAAGCATTTCAAGAATTTATTCATGAACAAGGCAATCGCTGCCAATTATATTATAAGTCGCAAATTGAATCTTGGATGAAATTATTAAGATCGCATATTAAAAAAATGCCTAATCAAATCCAACAGGGACAATCTCGTGTTTTAGAATTTACCTTAATTTTAAAACCAGCAGAAAATAAACAATTTAAAGTTTGGCATGATTTTATTGTTAAAGAGGGTAGTTTTGAAAGAATCGTCAAGGTTATTAATCACTATTTGGAATTACCTTATAAGGTGGATGTGGTGTTTAAAAATAAAGGTGAAGCCAGATATGATGATGAAAATAAATCAATAGAATTAAGTTATCAAATGATGGAAAACATAGCGCAAGATATAAAAAAACAATATCCAACTATAAGTGAAAGTGGCTTACAACAACGTGTTGCATCAGTTACTCGATTTGTTTTTTATCGCAATTTGGCGAACGTACTAATTAACATTTATCGTATAGCCGTAGTTGGGGATTTCGAAATTGCGACAGATGATTTTGCTGCTGTGATTGCTTATAGTTTTAGTCAGGATGGCGAAAGACTTTTAAAGGATACATTAAATTATTTCAAAATGAATTCAATCCAAATGAATACTGATAAAGTTAATCCTTTCTATAATTTTCATTCAACCTATAGGCAGCGATTTTTAAATTTAGCCTGTTTAATGTTGGGGCATGCCTATATAGAAAATATTAAAATATCACCTGAGGATTTAAGTTTAAATCAAACAGACTTTAATATTTTTATTAACAATAAACAAACCACATGCGCAGCATACTACCGAACACAATTTAATTCATGGCGAAAATTAATGCAGCCTTATTTAAAGACAACGTCTAGTGTGGATTGATTTTTCATCACCTTGGTATGTGTTGTAAATATTTTATTTATATTTAGTTGATAAAAATGAGTAAAGAGAAATATTCTGAAGTAGGATAAATCTCTTTACTCGAAACTTACATTATCCAAGACAAGTTAAAACACCATTTATATTACCAACAGTGTGGCAATAACGTGTAAAGAGTTGACTTGCAATCCAATTACCATTACTTGTTTGACAGCGACATTTTAATAAGCCATGGCGATAATCGCAACGTCGGCAAGTTTCTTGATAAGAGCCTTGCGGATAGAAATCTTTATGTTGAGGATGGAAATGCATCCGAGAATGTTGATGCCAGCTATTTCGATATGAAACACAGGTTAGATTTCCATTTAAATTTTTTATATAGCGACAATTGTGAATGGGTGCAAGGTTGGAAGCAACCATGTTACCGGTAGTGGTTTGACAAGCACAAGATAAATTATCATTAAAAGTTTGGCAACGCGAGCAAGTCTCTGTGTAGTTGCCAGGCGGAAGTTGATGACCATAGTTATTCCATTGTCTGCAAGTAAGATTACCGTTTAAATTTTCAATAAATCCACAGTTTGGCGCATTATTTAATACTGTGCGTTGAGGTACTTGATTTCTCGTATTACACAAACAGCTTAAGGTACCCGCATAAAATTGGCATTGATAGCAAGATTGATTGTAATTACCGGGTAACTGCGCAAAACTAACACTCGCACCGAAAAATAAAATCATACACAAGAAAATTTGAAAAATTGTTTTCATTATATTTCCTAAATTTAAAATGAGTTTATCCTAGCATAGAGAATTATTGGATAATAGGCGATATTTTTTTTAAAATTTAGTATGGTTATCTAAAGAAGATTTCTAAATTAATATAAGCTTTAGTTATTAAATATAAAAATCGATTTGAAGACAAGCGTTCAAATTGATTTCCAAAATTAAATTCAAAAGGTGAAGTAAACCGGCAGAAATGTCAGGGAAAAATTTTGTTAGGATTTAATATACCATTAGGATCAAACTGTTTTTTAATATTTTTCATTAATTCAATTTGATATGGGCTCATTGTTCTAGCAATAAATGATTGTTTATCAATGCCAATTCCATGTTCACCAGATATGGTGCCATTGAGTGAAATTACTTGATTGAAAATTTGTTCTAATACTTGATAAGCCGTGTCACTTTGATTTTTATTATTAGGATCTATTAATAAATTGACATGAATATTACCATTTCCCGCATGACCAAAGTTTGCAATAATAATATTATGTTTAGATGCTAATTGTTCAATATAATTGATAAGTGACGCGATATTTGCCACAGGTACGACGACATCTTCATTGATTTTTTTGGGTGCAATTTCTCTGAGCGTGGGGGATAACGTTTTTCGTGTTAACCAAAGTTGTTGTCTTTCTTCAGCGCTTTCTGCTTGTTTAATTTGAATTAATTCTTTATTGGTTAAAACCAGCTTTAATTGTTCTAAGGTTTCAGACATGGCGGAAGCTATGCCGTCTACTTCTACCATTAACATGGCGTTAGCATTTTCAGGTAAATTGATTTTTGTACGAATTAAATTAAGACAAGTTTTATCGATAAATTCTAAAGCGCAAGGCGTAATTGCACTTGCCATAATTTTTTCGACAGCGTGTGTTGCACCTTCTATGGAAGAATAAAAAACACTTAAAGTTGCTTTCGCTTTTGCGAGCGGTAATATTTTTAGCCACGCTTTGGTGACAAGTGCTAAGGTTCCTTCTGAGCCTATAATTAAACGAGTTAAATCATAGCCGACTGAATATTTTGACGTTTGAAAACCAGTTAATAAGGTTTCACCTCTACCGGTGACACATTGTAATTTAACTACGTTATCTCGGGTGGCGCCATATTTTACTGCGCGTGGTCCTGCTGAATTATTTGCAATATTACCACCAATCGAACAAATTTGATTACTAGAAGGATCGGGTGCCCAAAAAAAACCTTGTTCTTTTAGCGCTAATTGTAATTGATGATTGATAAGACCAGGTTCGACGATAGCAATTCGATTGCCGGGATCAATTTCTATGATATTGGCCATGCGTTCAAATGAAATAACTAATCCACCCTGTAAAGGCACTGCCCCACCTACAATTCCCGTACCTCGCCCATGCGCCGTCACAGGAATTTTATATTCATTGCAAAGTAACACGGCTTGTAATACTTCTTCATGACTCTCAGCAAATAAAACGAAATCGGGGCAATGATGATGTTTTGAATAATCATAACCATAATTCCAACATTGCGCTTTTTCGGTGAAGAGTTGATCTTTTCCAACCACTTTTTCTAATGCAGAAATAAAAGCGTTATTCATTGGGATGTGTAGTTAATCTGATGTAGCGTAATAAGTTAACGACTTTTTTTACGCCTTGCGTGCTTCTTGCTATCGCAATGGTGACTTTAGCTTGTTCTTCCGTTGCTACTCCAAATAAATAAACAGTTCGATCTTCAGTAACGATTTTAATTCCTTCAAGATCTACCCTTTTATCAGCGATTATTTTTGATTTTATTTTGGTGGTGAGCCATGTGTCGTGAACCATTGTCGATTTTGAGATTTGTGGTTTGATCTCAATGCGATTAATGACACGTTGGATATGTGGTAAATCTTTTATAATGGTTGTAGCGTGTGCTTTTAAACTTTGCGAAGGTACTTGGCCAAGTAACAGTACGTGATAATCCATCACAGAAACATTAATATTATACGGATAAAGTTTTTTATCTCGTTTAAGTGCAACTTCGGCTTGTTGATCGAGATTAATATTTCTAATCGTGTGATATAAATGATTTTGTTTGTAAATGACGCTGGCACCATTAAATAAAACACTGCTACAAGCGCTTAACAAAAGAGTAGCAGTGGTGAGCGTGAGTGTTGTTTTAAGCCATGTCATTTTTTAAGACTTCTTTTTTGTGGTGCTATAGTCAAAAATTTTAACGACTTTTTGCACGCCAGAAACTCTTCTTGCCGCATCAACCGCTAAATTGGCTTGTGAAGGTGAGACTACACCCATTAAATAAACAACGCCGTTTTCTGTGACGACTTTTATCGAACTAGAATGTAAACCACTTTTACCTACCATCGCAGTTCGAACTTTTGCGGTGATTAATGAATCGCTCGAACGTGTTAATGCAGCATCCGGTGCAGCGATGGCAATTTCATTATAGACTTTGGCTACTTTGGGAACTTGTCTTGCATATTCTACGACTTGTCCGCGCGCTTCAGGGGATAAAGTTTCACCGGTGAGTAATACCACATTATTAAAAACTGTTGCATTAATGTGACTTTTATTATTTAAGTAGGGATGCTCATAAATAAACGCATTAATTTTAGCTAAGATATCGGCATCTTCTTTCATGGTAACGATATTACGACGATCATAAACAATGATGCCACCTGCTGCTGCGCCTGCAATAAATGCCGCAACACAACCTTGTAATAAAGCGCCCATGATTAAAATTAAAATAAAACGTTTCATGATTCCCCCGCATTGGTATTGGCATCAAATAAAGAATGATCAATTAAATCACATAAACAATGAATGACTAAAATATGAGTTTCTTGGATCCGCGCAGTTGAATGAGATGGAATACGAATTTCAGTATCTTGCTCATAAAGCAGGGCGGCAATATCCCCACCTTCACGACCAGTTAGTGCAATGACTTTCATTTCGCGATCGTGTGCGGCATCGATAGCGGCGATGACATTGGGTGAAGTGCCACTCGTCGAAATGGCTAATAACACATCGCCATGATGACCCAAACCGCGAATTTGTTTTGCGAAAATTTCTTCGAAACTATAATCATTTGCAATAGAAGTTAACACAGATGGATCGGTGGTTAGCGAAATTGCGGGTAAACTAGGACGTTCTACTTCGAAACGATTAATCATTTCAGCCGCAAAATGTTGGGCATCAGAAGCAGAGCCACCATTACCACAACAAAGAATTTTGTGGCCAGCCAGTAAACAATTAACCAAGGTTGAACTTGCCTCAGCGATAACATCGGTTAAAGTATCTGCTGCGGTAATTTTAGTTTGAATACTGTCGCTAAAAATAGCTTTAATTCTTTCGATAACATGTTCCATTATCGGACCTTAGCTTATTCTAAAGGGATAAATTTTAACTGGTTTAATACGCATTGTCACTGCTAAAAGCATTCTTTATCCAGTTGATTTTAGCTTGATTAATGGCTAACACATCAAACCGACAAGTTAAATTATCAACATCAGATATTTTTTGTTGTAAATAATATTCTGCGGTTGTAATAATTTTTTTTTGTTTTATAAAATCAACGGTGTCTTCACTTAATCCATGCTGTTTATTATTTCTTGCTCTAACTTCAATAAATACTAATGTTTCGTTATCTAACATGATGAGATCTATTTCACCAAAACGACAATGAAAATTTTGACTTACTAAACTTAAACCTTGTTGTTTTAAATAGGTTAATGCTAATTTTTCGTATTGTTGCCCGCGAAGTTTCATAGATACAACACCTCAATCAAGTCATCAGATTGAGGTGTCTTTTTAAAAATGTTAAGCAACTGGAACAGGTACGCCATCTTTAAATTGCGCCCAGCTTAATTCACGACGAATTTGTAAACTGGAATCCATATACAATTCACCCGTTCTACCACTGATGCTGTTACCTGAAGATAACATCGGCAAAGTATTAGTTAATGAAAAAGCATCTTCACCAAAGGCAAATAGACGTGCTAATTTATGAGTGTTGATATCATTTTTGGTGCCTGCTACTGCCCAAGGCATATCGCAAAAAATGATCCCATTTAAATCTTTATCATTATGTGCTGATGGTTTTCCTGAATAAACTAATGACGTTGCATAAACCGGAATATTAGCTGCGTAATAAAAATTTAATAAGGGTTTAATTTGGCGAGCTTGTGTTGGCAATGTTGCTAAAAAGATCACGTCAAAATCAGTGCGTCTGATAGTTGCGGGTGCTTCATCGGGCAATACATCTGATGCGACTTTATTTTTATCTTTTTCAGGAATACCGGTATATTTTAAGAGTTTTTTAACGGCTAATGTTAAATCGGTTGAAGGTGAAACTTCGAGAGTATCAACAATTTTTCCACCATTTGCTTTGAATCTTTGATCAAACGCATTGGCAATGCCATTTCCCCATTTGCCAGAGGGCGTGATAACAAGCGCATTGTGATATCCACTTTGGCTAATTTTATTGGCCACTTCTTTTGCTTCAGTATTAGGTGACAAACCAAATTCAAATAAACTGTTATTTGCACGTTGATTTGTCATGTTAATCGAATTTAATGCTAAAACTGGAACAGGTAATGAATTTCTTTTTTCTAGGGCTTCAACATTTTCTTTAAGGAGAGGACCCACAACTAAATCTGCGCCTTTGTTTATTGCTTGTTGATACAAGTCATCGATGTTGGCGCCTGTTGTATTAAGCACCGTTATTTGTGGGACATTTCCCGTTTGTTCTTTATCTTTATAAAAGGCAGTGAAAAAACCATTTTCAACCGCTTTAGCTTGGCTCGCGACAGGACCACTTAATGGAAGTAATAAAGCAACATGTTTAGGCGTACTCGGTGGTACGTTTGCTCCTTTGGCACCACGCATTGCCGTGGGGAGTTGATTACATCCAACAAGACTGAAAGAGATAGCGGCGATAATAAAAACAATCACTTTTTTCATGAGATGATACTTCCATAAAGATTTAGATTCGAATATTACTGTGCTTAAATGGCGAAGTAAAACACTTGTTATGAAAGGAGAAGTATATTGTCAGATTTCGGACAATTATTTGTAGTGGCGACACCTTTAGGTCATTTAGATGATGTCAGTATGCGCATGTTGAGCACATTGAAGCAAGTTGATGTAATTGCTTGTGAAGATACGCGTCATTCTAAACGTTTGTTAGAGCACTTTGGAATTCAGCAAAACTTGGTCTCCTTGCATCAACATAATGAAAATGAAATGACCGAAAAATTAATCGCAAAGCTCATGCAAGGGCAGACAATTGCGTATATTTCTGATGCGGGCACACCTTGTATTAGTGATCCGGGATTTCGTTTAATTCGAAAAGCGCATGAAAATAATGTCACTGTTGTTCCAATTCCTGGACCGAGCGCGGTGATCACTGCATTAAGTGTTGCGGGTTTTCCTGCTGATGAATTTCATTTTGCAGGATTTATTCCGCCTAAAAAAAATGAACGGTTACAATTTTTTCGACATTATGCCAAAAGAAAATTTACTATTGTTTTTTTTGAATCACCTCATCGTATTTTGGCAAGCGTCAATGATATGTTAGCGATATTTGGGCCAGAACGTGACATGACACTCGCTCGCGAAATCACCAAACTTTATGAGACAATAAAATTTTCGACGCTACAAGAATTATCCGAATTTATTAGCAATGATCCCAATCAACAGCGTGGTGAATTTGTATTAGTTCTAAGTCCTTTTTTAGCACCCGCTCAAAATGGCATTGATGAAAATTTAGAAAAATTATTATTGTGTTTAAATGCCGAATTACCTAAAAAGCAATCAGCAAAAATTGCTGCGAAATACAGTGGCTTAGCAAAAAGTGATTTGTATCAATGGCTATTAGATAACACTTAATGGTTTACAGTTATTATAAAAAACGTATAATCCCCGCCCTAGAGTTGGCTGGACAATCGCTGGTAAAAATTTTTTACTGGAGGAAAGTCCGGGCTCCAAAGGGCAGGGTGCCAGGTAACGCCTGGGGGGCGCAAGCCTACGGAAAGTGCCACAGAAAATATACAGCCAATTAATTTTGGTAATGGTGAAATGGTGCGGTAAGAGCGCACCGCGCCGCTGGTAACAGTGGTGGCAGGGTAAACCCCACCTGGTGCAAGACCGAATAGTGATCCTGCAACTCTCTCTCTAAATTTAGAATTTTTTTCTAGTTTTAGAAAGAGAGTTGCAAGCTGTTGCCCGCAGCGGATCGGGTAGGTCGCAAGAGGTGTTTGGCGACAAACATCCCAGATTAATGATTGTTCATGACAAAACCCGGCTTATAGGCCAACTCTATTTTTCTAAACTAAAAAGCGCAGGTAATCCACCGGTGTGCCAAAAGATAATGTTATCTTCATTGCTAAAATAATTTTTCTCGAGTAAATCCAGAAATCCTGCGAATGCGCGACCGGTATAAATGGGATCCACATAAATGCCCTCTAATCGGGCAAGCGTTTTAATCGCATTCATTTCAGCATCACCGACGATACCATAACCTTCACCTATATAATCTTGATTGACGATAAAATCCTCTGCGGAAAATTCAACATTACAATTTATTAATTGCGCTGTGTCATTGCTGAGTTTTATTAATTGATCAAGAAAACTTAAATGGTTTAATTCAGTTTTATCAATTTGAATACCAATGATATCACCAGACCATTTTAATAATTTTTTACCCACGCTTAAACCCGCCTGCGTACCGGCAGAACTGGTTGCAATAATAATTTTAGTTGCATGGGGGTGTTGTGTGAGTAATTCTTCTAAGGCATCAACAAAACCAAGCGCACCAATCGCGTTTGAACCACCATAAGGAATCACATAAGGCTGTAAATTTTGCGCAGTGAGTGAGGCTACAATTTTTTCGAGGTCTTCCCCTTTTCTATTGTTGCCGGTGAAATGACAGGTGGCATTGGCAAGTTTATCGAGAAAATAATTTCCGGTCGCTTTTTTTGGCGGCTCCCCACCCAACACTAAATGGCAAGGTAATCCCAGTTTATTACATGCAGCGACAGTTTGTTGGCAATGATTTGATTGAATTGCCCCAGCAGTGATAATGGTGTCGATATTTTGCTGTAGCGCGTCACCCAGTAAATATTCGAGTTTTCGGGTTTTATTTCCACCGCAAGCTAAGCCGGTTAAGTCATCTCGTTTAATCGAAATGTTTTTGTTATATTTTTTTGAAAGATTGTTGAGTGGATGGCAGGGGGTGGGGAATAGGCCGAGGGCGCGCTTTAATGCATTATTGTACATAAATTAGGGTATCCTGTCTTCTATGACTAGTTGAGTGGAAATACATGGTTATATTAATTAATCTACGAAATAAGTATAAAAATACAAAATATACTTAATTGTAATCTAAAAAATTCATATGTTCTTAATGTGAGAAGTATAAGATTAATTATGTAATAGCCAAATAATTTTTTAATTAATAAGGTGTATTATTTATGATGCCTGGAAGTGGAATGCAGTTGTTGACTAAAGCAGCGTTAATGCAGCGCAAAGAGTATGAGACTAAGCAGGCTGAAGAAAAACGATCTCAAGAAGAAATATTTATTGGTCAACTTACTGACGGTGGAACCACAGCACTACTCAATCAATTAATTTTGAAATTATCTGGTGTAATGATTAAGCCTGTAGGTCAAGGTCATGAAGACGCATCTGCCTCATTTACTTTTTCAAGATCTGCTGATGAAACGGGTTTATATCACTATCTACATAATCGTAGAAATTTCTCTAGTGAAAATGTTGAACGAATGGGAATTGCTTGTGGTTTAATCACAACACTGAAAAAACCAGAATTAGTTATAAATACTGTCAGGGCCAGTCAAGAAGAGCGTCACCAAGCTCAACGTGCCATTTTGAATGAATGGTGTCCTCCCGGTGATACACCTCACACAATGTCTGAAGATAAAGCCATTCCAGAATGGTCTATTTCAGACACGGCAAGTTCAAATAAAACTACAGGCCAGAAAATAATTGCAGTTTTTAATTTTATAGAACAATTGTTACATCTTCGATATTACCTTGCATTAGTAGAAACATTTATACAGGTCATAGACAAATTAGAAGAGACGTTAGTTACGTTTTCAAATGAAAATGTTTTTACTAGTCAATTAGAATCATGGTTAGCACTTCCTCTAGATCAATTACCTGATGACATAGATGAAACCGCGAATGAAATATGTTTGAAATTAACTGAAACGCTCGAAATTTCAGTCGTAAATAATATTTCGCTACTAGTAAAATTAAATGATCTTATGTCAAAACCTTACCCATGTTATCCCATATTCAAGGATTGCCACACACAATTCCATGAAGCAATTCAAAATATAGGAGAACTTGATAAAAGGAATGCTAGTGGTTCTAAATTTGTAAAATATCTTTCCCAATATACATCTTCGATAGATTCTAAATGTGGAAAAGTAAAAGGTGCGTTATTAGAAAAGATTGGCATATTGCAAAAAAGATATCAGGCTTTACAGCAAACAACAGTAAAAAAAGAATTTGATACACGTGAAGATGTATTTCTAACAGGTATCACAACTCCATTGAGCAAAAAAATAAGTGAGCTTGTACTTGTAACAAAGGCTATCCAATCAATCACTCATATTCGAGATGATTTAACTGATGTTAAAGCTAAAATAGAGGCTATCCAATCCATTCCCGAACAATCTCAGCATGCTGATTTTGAAACGAATAAGGTGCATGTGATTCGTGATGGTTTAACAGCTATTGAGTCTAAAATTAGTGCCTTAACGACTTCTATAGATCAACTTGAGGCTGGAACTTATAAAGATAAACTTTTACAATATAAATCACAATTGCGACAACGTTTTGATACTTGGCAAGAAAAATATCTTGCTTTAAATAAACTCTTTCAAGCGCAAAAACAATTTGCACAAAATTCTGCAGGATTGTTGACTTATGTTAATAGTGTTTTAAAGTTTGATATCTCATCGTATAAAAAGGTGGCTGATCTAAACGAAGGTTTTCAAGAATTAAATTCTTCGTATGCGGGTAAATTACAGTTCATCACTTCAATGATTGAAGAGCTTGAAGGTAATAATCAAATTCCAAATAAGTTAACAGAAACTCAATCCCAATTTTTAGCAATGTTAAAGCAACAAAAATTGAAACTGGAGGAAGTAAAAGTAAAACTTGAGGAACTTGACAAAAAAATACAAGAAGCCACACAAAATCGTGACGCCGTATTTGAAAAGCTGAATAGTATTTCAGATCGCGTTCAGGCAATAAAACAATCAGATGCTCAATCCAAATCTAATATAGATGATCTTGATCAATTACAAGAAGAACTAGATCAGATTCAATGCGAAGATTTATTAGAAGATGATAACCAAGAGTTTCTCCATAAAAGAAAAATAATAAAAGATGAAATCAGAGGCGTTCATGAGGTTATTAGTAAAAAATTTCCTGATCAAGAACCTATAGATGATAGAAAAGAAAAATTTTATCGAAATTTGGTTGAAAGATTTAATGACGATCATTCTCAATCTTATACATGTTGTAGTTGTTTTTTTCCAAATACCAGTTATAAAAAATCCAAAGTTGATGATTTAATAACTGAAGATATGACTTCCGAACAACAATTTCATAACATATTGCAATATATTCTAGTTACTTCAGGTAAAGTTTTCCAAACGGCGGGTCGATCAAGACTTGTATTAGAAGCTCTCTGTCAAAAGCAAGATCATGAACAAATTAAAGGGTTAAAATTTGCTAGATCAAGTGATGAAGAGATACGACAGGCAAATTTTGAGGATGCAAAACGTAAATTTGGAGCTGCAGCAGCAGCTGCAGCTTAATCTAAAAATTTTTTGTTATGCGTTGTATGGAATTTGTTAACGTATAATTTTTTTATCACATTCGTAATTACAATATATTAGCCTTTTATTTTATTTGAATTTTGTTTAAACTCATTTTTTAATTCACCGAGTGACAATGATGCGAAAAATTATTTGTTGTTTCATTATTATGTTATCACAATATTGTTTTGCTTTTTCATTACCATTAAATGAGTTAACCCTTCCAAAAAATTTCCATATCACGATCTATGCAAACAAACTTCCTGGTGTGCGAGAATTGGCTTTGGGTAAAGATAATATTGTTTATGCCGGTTCTTATAATAATCATGTTTACGCAATTGTTAAAAAACAAGATCAAACCAAAATTTATACCATTGGTAAAAATCTTGTTATGCCTCACGGTGTGGCTTTTCATAATCGTGCGTTATACGTTGCCGAGTTAAATAAAGTTATCAAATATCCCAATATCACAGATCATTTAGCTAATCCGCCATCACCTGTCACTGTTATTAATAATCTACCTGATAAACGTTGGCATGGTTATAAAACCCTTCACTTTGGTCCACAAGGTAAACTTTATTTGGCGATTGGCGTGCCTTGTAATTCTTGTTTGAACACAGATTCACGGTTTGGCACTATTATGCAATTTAATGCTGATGGCAGTGACGGTAATATTTTTGCAAATGGGATCCGCAATAGTGTCGGCTTTGATTGGCAACCACAAACAAAAGTCATGTGGTTTAGTGATAATGGCCAAGATTGGTTAGGGGATAATTTTCCACCGGATGAAATTAACCGTGCACCTCATGCAAAAATGGATTTTGGTTTTCCTTATTTCATCGATAACAATCATGCGGCCCCAAAATTTGGACAATTAAAATCATCAGAAAATATGATGCCGCCTGCTTTTGAATTGCCGGCGCATGTTGCAGCTTTAGGAATTCGCTTTTATCAAGGTCAGCAATTTCCGAAAGATTATCAAGATAAACTTTTTATAGCAGAACATGGTTCATGGAATCGTAGCAATAAAATTGGTTATCGCATTTCGATGTTAGATATTAAAGATGGCAAAGCTAGTCATTATCAACAATTCGTTACAGGCTGGTTAGAAAAAAATGGCCATGTTTGGGGACGACCCAATGATATTCTCGTGTTACCTGATGGATCATTATTAGTCTCTGATGATTTAGCTGGGGTGATTTATCGAATCTACTATCAAGCTTAGTGAGACTTAAAATACCTTTATATAATTACCATAAAAGGTATAATATACCTTTATTTTTTACGTTTTAATATCATCAACGATGCAAAGAAAAGTACTATTAGAGTTAAAACAATGGGTTAGATCAGAAAATCGTAAGCCACTGATTCTTCGTGGAGCACGTCAAGTAGGTAAAACTTGGCTCGTACGAGAATTGGCAAAACAAAGTGACATGCAATTAATTGAATTAAATTTTGAATACCATCAACAATTAAAATACCACTTTACTGATAATGACCCAAAAGAAATTCTATTGAATCTACAAAGCGCATTGAATATCACCATTGATCCTCAAAAGAGTATTTTATTTTTAGATGAAATCCAAGCCGCACCAGAATTAATTGCCAAGTTACGATGGTTTTATGAATTAATGCCAACGTTAGCCGTTGTTGCTGCAGGTTCATTGTTAGAATTTGCATTAGCAGAACAACAATTTAGCATGCCAGTAGGAAGAATTAATTATTGTTTTATTGAACCTTTTGGCTTTGAGGAATTTTTATTAGCGTTAAAAGAAGAGCATTTATTAAATGCTATCAATCAATTTAACATTGAAAAACCTTTTAATGAATTAATTCACGATAAAGCAAATCGACTTTTCAAAGAATTTTTAATTGTTGGTGGTATGCCAGAAGCTGTAAATTGTTGGCAACAATATAAGTCGTTTGATGCCTTATCAAAAGTTCATTATGATTTAATAAATACCTATAAAGATGATTTTGCAAAATATGCGAGTAAAGCAACACTTGCTTATTTAGATGAAACATTAAATTCGTTTCCGAAAATGCTAACTAAGAAAATTATTTTGAGACAAATTAATAAAACTGCAAAACATATTAATTTAAAACAATCGGTTGAGTTACTGAGCAAAGCCAAATTATGTCATCCTGTCATTTCTAGTTATGCTAATAGTATTCCTTTAGGTGCAGAAATTAATCCAAAAATATTTAAAATGATTTTAATCGATGTTGGATTAGTGGGTGCAATGCTTGGCTTAAGATTATATCAATTTAAATCAATTGAAGAAATCATGTTAATTAATAAAGGCGCGATAAGCGAACAAATCGTTGGGCAACTGTTACGATTATTACCACCAAGCTATATTGAACCAAAATTATTTTATTGGGTAAGAGAAGCTCAAAGTTCAAGTGCCGAAGTTGATTATTTACTTCAGTTCAATGAAAAAATTATTCCGATAGAAGTAAAATCTGGTAGTGAAGGTAAATTAAGATCATTACATCAATTTGTAGCAGAAAAAAAATATCATTTTGCAATAAGAATATATGGTGGAAATATTTCACGACAAATCATTGATGTTAAAACACCGACAGGACAAAATGTTAAATATCATTTATTATCTTTGCCCTTTTACTTAACAGAACAGTTATTGCGATTACTCCCAGAAGATTAATCTAAAATTTATTACAAACGTATTAGATATTTCCTCTATTTGAATTGCTATGAAATTTTTAAACTATAATCGCTGTGATCACGGGAAAACGTTAGGAAAAAAACATGAAGTCGTTTGCACGTGGTTATGGGGTGTTTGCACCGATATTATTATTTTTTAGTAGTTTAATATTTTCAAAATTATTTCATCATTTTATCCAACTTGATCGATTTTCACTTTACCATTTTTGGGGGATTGCCATTGGTGCTTTTTTAGCGGGTGTGCTGTGTTGGTATATAGGAAAATATCTGCATCGTGAAGATAATGTGATACGCTACGATAAAATTACTGGGCGTCGTTTTAGATTGGTTAATCAACATATCTTTTTATTTATTAAATTTGAGCATTGGTTTTTTGTGGCGTTAATTATCAGCATGCTAATTATGTTGAGTGGTTATTGGATTCCATGATGGTTATTGTATGAAAGTAACATGAGTCAGCCTTGATCAATTTTTTATCTTAATCCCGCTGTGTCTTTTATATTATAAGAATTTAAACATTCAAGAAGCCTATTTAATTTAATCACAATGTAGTTAAAGATTTTAATTTTCAAGTTTATTGTCGTTCTCGCAATAAAGTGTCAGTGATTGACCATAATTCCCTAGATTTCTTGACAGAGTGCGAATTTAGGAGCTATAGTGTAAAAAAGTGGTGAAAAGTGGGCAAAAGTGGTAGGCAATGCGGCAGGGTAACCAATGTATCGAGGGCTCAATTCAATCAATCTAGATGCTAAAGGTCGCTTGACCATTCCGACTCGCTATCGTGTACGCCTCCAAGAAACCTGTTCTGGAGTGATGGTAATGACCATCGATACTGAGGAACCCTGCCTTTTGCTGTACCCACTACATGAATGGGAAGTTATCGAGTCTAAAATCTCTGCACTTTCCAGCTTTAATAAAGCGACCAGACGTATCCAACGTTTACTTATCGGTCATGCAACTGAAGTGGAACTGGATAACAATGGTCGTTTTGTCGTACCACCACCTTTACGCCAATACTCGCATTTAGAGAAAACAATTATGTTAGTTGGCCAAGGTAAAAAATTTGAAGTTTGGGATGAAGGTCGTTGGGTTGATTGCCGAGAAAACTGGTTGTTGGAAGGTAATGATCCCGAAGGTGATATTCCAGATGACTTAAAAAATCTCTCATTATAGCAATGGAAGATTTTACGCATCAGCCGGTGCTATTAAATGAAGTAATCGAACATTTAAATGTTAGGCGTGATGGAATTTATGTTGATGCGACTTTTGGACGCGGTGGCCATTCCCGCGCGATTTTGCAACAACTCGGGGATAATGCAAAGCTGATTGCTTTTGATAAAGATCCTGACGCGGAAAAAGTAGCAGAACAATTACAACAACAAGATAAACGATTTAATTTTTATAGGGGTTCTTTCACAAAAATTGAAGAGCAACTAGAAAAGTTAAATCTCGTTGGAAAAATACAAGGTGTTTTATTAGACCTTGGTGTTTCTTCACCTCAATTAGAGGATAAAGAACGAGGATTTAGTTTTTTAAGAGATGGTCCACTTGATATGCGTATGGATCCAACTCAGGGATTAAGTGCTAAAGAGTGGATTGCAAAAGTAACTGAAATTGATTTAGCAACAGTATTTAAAGAATATGGTGAAGAACGTTTTAGTAAACGCATTGCTAAAGCGATACTAAGAGAGAGAGAGGAAAAGCCGATCACCCGAACTTTAGAATTAGCTGAAATTATTAAACAAGCTAATCCAAAGTGGGAAAAAGACAAGCATCCGGCGACGCGTTGTTTTCAGGCTATTCGAATATTTATTAATAGCGAATTGTCAGATCTACAACATGTTTTACCACAGACTATACGTGTGCTTGCCTCTGGGGGACGCTTGGCGGTGATCAGCTTTCACTCCCTTGAAGATAGAATAGTGAAACGGTTTATTCGGGAAAAGCAAATTGGTGATAGCTTTCCCAAAGACTTGCCGATAAATGTTGAGGCATTAAAACCTGAATTAACCAGGGTGACCAAAGCAATAAAGGCACAACACGTAGAAATTGAAAATAATAGCCGTGCAAGAAGTGCGGTATTGAGAGTAGCGGAGAAAATATAATGAACGCAAGAGCAAGGGCATTAGCTCAAAGTAATTGGACACAACATAGAATGTTTAATTTTACCCTAACGAAACAGGGTATTATTATGTTGCTGTTAGTTGTTGCCGTGCTGGCTTCTGCGTTTGCAGTGATATATGTAAAAACACTGAATCGTCGATTATTTAGCAACTTGCAAACTGAACAAACTGTTCATGATCAGTTACAAGTACAATGGGGACAGTTGTTACTTGAACAATCTAGTTATGCGACACAAGCTCGTATACAACGAATTGCAACGGAAGAATTACATATGATTTTTCCTGAGCCAAAAAATATTGTTGTAATTCCAGAGCGAGATTAGTTAAGTGAGTAAGCTGACTGGCGCCACTTTTTTCAAGTGGCGCTATTTTTTTATTTTATTCCTATTAACATGTGCGATTTCAGCAATAATTGGTCGAGTATATTATTTATCTGTTATTCAACGAAAGTTTTTATTATCGCAAGGTGATGCGAGAGTGTTGAGAACCATTTCTATTCCAGCTTATCGCGGGATGATTACCGATCGCAATGACAAACCTTTAGCTGTTAGCACCCCGGTAGAGTCTGTTTGGGTTGATCCAAAGCAATTTAAATTAGAACCATCACATATTAAACAATTAGCATTGTTATTACATTTAAATATTTTGGATCTTGCAAAAGACATTAGTAAAAATAAAAAACGTGAATTTTTATATATCAAAAGAAGGATTGCGCCCTGGTTGGCAATGGATATAAAAAAACTAAAAATCCAAGGTGTTTATTTGCGTCGTGAATTTAAACGTTATTATCCTGAAGGGCCGGTAACAGCGCATATTTTAGGTTTTACGAATGTGGATGATAATGGTCAAGAAGGATTAGAATTAGCGTTTGATAAATGGTTAAAAGGGATCCCGGGAAAACGAAAAGTATTGAAAGATCGCTATGGTGCGGTGGTTGCTGATATCGAAAATATTAGTGATCCTCATCCGGGACATAATTTAACATTAAGTATTGATCGTCGTATTCAATATCTTGCCTTTACCGAATTACAAAAAGCCGTCGTTAAATTTGATGCGGTGTCAGGTTCTATTGTAGTTTTAAATCCACGAACAGGTGAAATTTTAGCGATGGTAAATCAGCCTTCGTTTAATCCCAACCGAGACATTACTCAAATCACAGCACGTTATCGAAACCGTGCCGTGACTGATGTGTTTGAACCAGGTTCAACGATGAAAGCATTTAGTGTTGCGAGTGCGCTTGATAGTGGTAAATATAAACCTGATACTTTAATTAATACTGGACATGGATATATGCGTGTAGGGGGGTGGACAATTCACGATGATACTCGGAATGGTATTATTACTGTTAATCAAGTTTTACAAAAGTCGAGTAACATTGGTGTGTCGAAGATGACGTTATCTTTGCCGCCAGAACAATTGTGGAGTTTATTACATCGAGTGGGATTTGGTGAAAGAACTCAAAGTGGTTTTCCCGGTGAAAGAGCAGGGAGCATGGTTAATCATAGAGTGTGGCGGCCAGCTGAATTAGTGACGCTTGCCTATGGTTATGGTATTTCAGTGACAACATTACAATTAGCGCATGCCTATTCAGTTTTAGCTGATTATGGTATTAAAGTGCCCGTTACTTTTTTGCGTCGAGATAAACCCGTGACTGGAACACGAGTGATGGATCCTGAAGTCGCAAAAGAGATGGTAAACATGTTACAACTTGTAGTAGAAAAAGGTGGTACAGGAACGTTGGCACGTGTACCTGGTTATCATATTGCAGGTAAAACAGGCACTGCATGGATAGCAGGTTCACATGGCTATATGAAAAATCATCATGTCGCGTCTTTTGTTGGCATTGCGCCAGCCACTGATCCAAAACTTGTTGTTGCTGTGGTTATTCGTGATCCCCATAAGATTGCTTACTTCGGCGGCTTGGTTGCGGCGCCGGTTTTTGCTAAAGTCATGTCTGGCAGTTTACGGATCATGGATGTGGCACCTGATAATTTAGCAACACTGCAAAACAACAATAGGAATTAAACGTGAAATTAAGAGAGTTATTACAAGGTTATTTTCCCATCCCCAATTCTCTCGATAGAGAGTTATCTGGTTTAGCTCTTGATAGTCGCGAAGTGAAACCTAATCAATTATTTGTAGCGTTAAATGGATTGCATGTCGATGGTCGAAAATATATCGAAGATGCGATTGCAAATGGGGCAAGTGCTATAATTCTACAAGCTGAAGAAAATTCTTTACAAGAAAAAAAATTAGCGAATGGACAAGTTATCCCGGTTGTTTCGTTTTGTTCGTTACAAAATGAAATCAGTAAAATTGCTGCAAAAGCGTATCAATTTCCAAGTCATGATTTATCTGTAATTGGTGTGACTGGAACAAATGGTAAAACGTCATGTTGTTATTTTATCGCACAGTTAATGGAATACTTAATGACGCCATGTGCGATTATCGGCACGCTTGGCAATGGCCGCCTTCCGCATTTACAATCAACACCGTTTACCACTCCTGATCCTATTTTATTGCAAAAAACTTTAGCGACAATTCGCGATCAACAAATTAAACATGTTGCAATGGAAGTTTCTTCACATGGGCTTGCACAAAATCGATTAAGCAGTGTTGAAGTCGAAACTGCAATTTTTACAAATTTGACTCGCGATCATTTAGACTATCACAAAGATATGGCGTCATACGGGCAAGCAAAATTAAAGTTGTTTCTTTATCATTCCTTAAAGCAAATTATTATTAATATTGATGATCCTTTTAGTCAAACCATTTTAAATGCCATTAACAATAATGTTAATGTGATTGCTTACAGTGTGAAAAAAAATCCTAAAACTAATTTATCACTAATTCATGCTAGAGAAATTAAATTCCATGAGAGAGGTATGGATGTGAGTGTTGATTCACCATGGGGGAGCGGTGAATTTAGTGTTGGTTTATTTGGCTTGCCGAATGTAGCAAATTTACTAGCAGTGATTTCAGCCTTAGTAAGTTCTGGTTTTAGTTTTAACGATATTATATCACAACTTTCTAAGTTAACGACCGTACCAGGTAGAATGCAATTATTTAATGGTGAAGATAAACCAAGCATTATCGTCGATTATTCTCACACACCCGATGCTTTATCACACGCATTGCAAGAGTGTCGTAAACATTTTCCTGAAGGAAAATTATATTGTGTCTTTGGTTGTGGAGGCGATAGAGATAAGGGTAAACGTTCACAAATGGGCGCGATTGCTTGTCGTTTTGCCGATACAATTTTCATTACCAATGATAACCCACGTACTGAAGATCCCAATAAAATTGTTTCTGATATTTTACAAGGTGTTAATGATAAAAGTAATGTAACGGTAGAATGTGATCGCACTAAAGCGATTAAAGCTGCCTTTGTCGATGCGTCAAATCGTGATATCGTATTAATTGCAGGTAAAGGCCATGAAGATTATCAAATCATTGGTCACGAAAAACATCATCTCAGCGATATTGAAATCGCTCAAAAATTAATAGGAAGTAAAACCCCATGTTATTAAGTGTATTAGCTGATCTTGTGAAGGGGCAGTTAATTGGTCCGGATATTGAGGTTAATTCTTTTTGTATCGATAGTCGTACCTTAAAACCGAATGATTGCTATATTGCATTACTGGGTGAAAATTGTAATGGTCATGATTTTGTAGATGAATGTATTAAGCTTGGGGCAATTGCTGTTATCGTGTCAGATAATAATGATTATCCCATTTCTTCTGTAAAAGTGGACGATACATTAAAAGCGTTAACGATTATCGGACAATACCAACGTCAACAATTTAAAAAACCTGTTGTCGCTATCACGGGAAGTTGTGGTAAAACGACTACTCGAGCATTGTTAGAAAATATTTGTCGTCAAGCAGGCCCAACTCACGCTAGTATAAAAAGTTTTAATAATGATATTGGTGTGCCCGTTACGTTAGCTAATTTACAAAGCGAACATCAATACGCTATTTTAGAAATTGGAACCAATCATTTTGGTGAAATTTTAGAGTTGACCCAACTGGTTAAACCTAATATTTCAATGATCACTTGCATTGCACCCGTTCATATTGAATTTTTACAGGATGAAGATGGTGTTGCGAAAGAAAAATCTGATATTTATAAAGGAATGGATAAAGATGGCATAGGTATTATTCCGCGAGACAGTAATTACTTTGATTATTTTTGCCAACAACTTTATCCTCGTAAATATATTACGTTTGGATTTCATCAAGACGCAGATATCCGTGCTGAATATTTGAGTGGGTCAAATAATAAATTATCAACTTTTAACTTAAGTTATCAAAACGAAAAAGTTGAAATTAATTTACAATTGTTAGGTAAACATAATATTAATAATGCCCTTGCTGCAGCGGCTGCGGCGGTTGCCCTAGACATTCCATTAAATAAAATCCAGCTTGGATTAAATACAGCACAACCAGAAAAGCAACGGTTAGTCACATTAACGAGTAAACAAGGGGCTGTTATTATTGATGATACTTATAATGCCAACCCCAGTTCTGTCAAAGCGGCCATTGATATATTAACCAGTTTTAGTGGGCAAGAAAAAATATTAATTTTAGGTGATATGGGTGAATTAGGTCATCAAGCAGAATCTTATCATCAACAAATTGGTGATTATGCAAAAGCCAATCATATTAATCAATTATTAACTTGTGGTACCTTAAGTGCTGCGACCGCGAAAGCGTTTGGAGAAAACAGTATACATTTCCCTGATCAAATTCAGTTAATTAATTTTATTAAAAATAAATTTAACATTAATCATACGGTTTTAGTTAAAGGATCTCGCGCAGCAAAAATGGAAAATGTTGTTGCCGCAATTTAGGAGACAAGCATGCTTTTATGGCTAGCAGAATATTTACAACGCTATTATCATTTTTTTCGAGTATTTCATTATTTAACGTTTCGCGGTGTATTGTGCGTGTTAACGTCTTTAATTATTGCCTTGTTAGTGGGGCCCATCGTTATTAAAAGACTCACCCTCTATAAGGTTGGACAACAAGTTCGAGATGATGGACCACAAACTCATTTAAGTAAAGCCGGAACACCCACAATGGGCGGCGCTTTAATATTAGTTTCTGTTGCTTTAACCACTTTTTTATGGGGTGATTTATCTTCTCATTATATTTGGATAGTTTTAATTGTGACCTTAGGTTTCGGCGCAATAGGATGGATAGATGATTATCGTAAAATTGTTAAAAAGAATTCTAAAGGATTAAGAGCGAAAACCAAATATTTTTGGCAATCAGTATTTGGTTTAGGTGCAGCTTGTATGTTATTTTTTACGGCTCATACACCAGCACAAACTGCATTGTTAATACCCTTTTTAAAGAATA
This sequence comes from uncultured Legionellales bacterium, assembly GCA_964352985.1. Classification (GTDB taxonomy): domain Bacteria; phylum Pseudomonadota; class Gammaproteobacteria; order JAHCLG01; family JAHCLG01; genus CAYGUK01. The sequence goes on along the minus strand of CAYGUK010000022.1, from coordinate 4,448 downwards.
TCAGTATTGGCTTAGGCGCATTTTTTATTGTGTTAAGCTATTTTGTTATTGTTGGCGCGAGTAATGCTGTTAATTTAACTGATGGATTAGATGGTTTAGCAATTTTACCTTGTGTGTTAATTGCTGGTGCATTAGCTATTTTTGCTTATGCTTCGGGTAATTTTGAGTTCGCTAATTATTTACAAATTCCCTATGTTGCAGGCGTGGGTGAAGTCGCTATCATTTGCGCTTCTATTGTTGGCGCGGGCTTGGGATTTTTATGGTTTAATACTTATCCTGCCCAAGTTTTTATGGGGGATGTAGGTGCCTTAGCTTTGGGGGCGGCACTGGGTACGATTGCTGTTATCGTTCGACAAGAAGTTGTGTTTTTTATCATGAGTGGCGTTTTTGTTGTTGAAACCATTTCTGTTATCTTGCAAGTGGGTTCATTTAAAATGACTGGACGTCGGATTTTTCGAATGGCACCACTTCATCACCATTTTGAATTAAAAGGTTGGCCAGAACCTCGCGTTATTGTTCGTTTTTGGATTATCACCGTTGTGCTAGTCATGATAGGGTTGGCGACACTTAAATTACGTTAGGGAATATTTTATGGAAAACCATATTAAAGCTCGACTAAATTTAAGTCATTGGCAAGAAAGCCTCGCGCAAAATATTTATCTTAAGGATAAAGATATTCAACATGCGCTGCAATTTTATCTGCCTGATGAATTCCATGCGATCCATCAAGAATTAAGTCAATATGGAAAGATTTGTGCAACATTATTTCCGACAGTTGCCGAAAATAATAATCGGTTAAATTGGCCGCGACTCAATGCCTATAATGGAATGGGTCAACGTGTCGATGAAATTATTCATCATCCCACTTATCATCATATTGGCAATGTTATTTATCAATCTAAATTGATGCAGTATCTTGCGTTACAGGGTGGTTTATTAAAAGCATTATCATTTTTCTTTGTTTCTTCCCATTTAGGTGAAGCAGGGCATCATTGTCCGATAGCTTGTTCAGCCGGGATTGTTAGAGTTTTACAAAAATTTCCTGATACGTATCGTCAGGCATTTTATCTTGAGAAACTATTAGCACCTTCATTTGATGATAATTACACTGGCGCGCAATTTTTAACAGAGGTGCAAGGGGGAAGTGATGTTGGTCAAAATGCAACGCTAGCAAAACTAAATCATCAAGGTCAGTGGCAAATTAGTGGTGAAAAATGGTTTTGTTCAAATGCTAATGCCGATTTAATTTTAATGACAGCGCGTTTTGATGAGTCGATTTCTGGCACAAAAGGTTTAGGCTTATTTTTAGTACCCACTTTGTTAGAAAATGGCGAACATAATTATTTTCAAATTCGACGTTTAAAAGAAAAAATTGGAACTAACTCAATGGCATCTGGTGAAATTGATTTTATCAATGCTATTGCCTATCCTATTGGTAAGCCAGAAGATGGGTTTAAAATTGTCATGGAAAATGTGTTACACATTTCCAGATTATTTAATTCATTTTCTGTAATAGCGCTTGCACGAAGCGCCATTAATATCGCAACGGAATACGCTAAAAACAGGATTGCCTTTGGACAAGCGATTATTCAGTATCCTTTAGTTTTTGAAAAATTAGCACATTGCAAAGTGGAAAACACTGCATTGTTAAGTGCAATTATGTCGACAACTAAACGTCAAGATGAATTTGATAAAAGCGATAATAGTTCGGAAGAAACTAAATTATTACTTCGATTGCTTGCGAATTTAAATAAATATTATTCTGCTTTAAAATCATTTCATCATGTTCACCATGCTTTAGATACTTTAGCTGGAAATGGGGCGATTGAAAATTTTTCGGCTATACCTCGATTACTTCGTGATAGTATTGTGACAGAAAATTGGGAAGGCACGCATAATACTATTTACATGCAAATTTTACGAGATATTCATCGTTATGCCATTGACGAAATATTTTTAAAATATTATCCCAATGAGAAATTACAAAAAATGATTCGCGAATTAAAGCAAGCATCAGAACCCGTTCAAAGTTTATTAATAAAGTCAGTTGTGAATCAAATGGCTATCGTATTATGTGAACAAAGCCTAGAAACCGAAGCAGAAAATAATCAATCGAAGAGTCGCCAACTTTTATTGTTTAAACAAATAAACAAAAATAAAATTAATATCGACCAAGATTATCTGGATTTATTAAAAAACATTGTTGTTGAATGTTAAATTTGATAAGTCAAAAATTTCGCTTATAAAATTTTTATATTGTAGATAAATCGATCGGAATAAAAAAGCCGGTAAATCCCGGCTTTTTTATTCCGAATTTTAAGCAGCTTGAGCCGAATAAGAGAGACCATGGCGTTCGACTAGGTTTTCGTGATATTCAAAGTATTCTTGATATTTGTCAGCATCCGCGCGTTCAAAATATTGACTTGCTGTATTTAGGATGCTTTGTACTTCACCAATTCCACCGATACCAAAACTTGACTCTGTAATTTGACGCAATTTATTGTGGTCTTGAAAATATTGAAGTAAGTCATCTAAAGTATAAATCTTCCGCACTTCTTCTCCTCCAGGAATATTAACAGATGTTTGACCATCAGAAATTAATTCTTGCAATTTTTGAAGCGCTTCTACTTTGGCATTATTTTTTTCGCTTTGGAAATCATAAAGTGCTCTTTGTAAAAAGTTTACATTTTTACTATATCCGTGTTCATGGTGGCGGATTCGAGTTTTGATGTCATCAATCTTATCGCTAATTAAAGTGTTTAAATATTTCTTCATCTTATCTTTTCCATTTTGATGATTACCACCACTGAGATAAGCTCTATTTAACTTTAATGCCATGTCTTCAAAATAGTCATGGATGTCTGGAGTGACTTGAACATGTTTATCTGCGACTAGTGTTTGTTTTTCTAATAAAGCCATTCTATCTTCAGGTTCTGCAGCATGATCAGGTTGAGGTGATTTTTCGAATCCATCTTTATCACGTTTTTCTTCTGCTTCACTTTCTTCTAAAGATGCTAATTCTAGTGCTTCCGCTTCTTTTTCTTTTTTAGCCTTCTTTGTAAAAAAAGTGGATATACCACTACATAAACCGATAATACCAGATGCAACCAACGAACCGAACGCAAAAACTTTATCTAGTTGAAAAATCATGATGACAAAGATTGCCGCAGATACAACAAGGCCAATCGCGGCACCAACAAAACTCTTATTACGATCATTTTTATAATAGAGTTCTTTGGCACTGTCTTTTTTAGCGCCCCATTTTTTAAACATGCTATGAATGCCATTAAAAAGACTGTAAACAGTTCCTGCTACCGATGTAATGAAAAACACCCAAGGTGTGACGGCTGCAGCAAAAACTGCGGAGATAAAAGATCCCAATACCGCAACTGTAAATGCGATGGCTTTGGCGAATTCCACCGCGACACGTAACAATACATTTAGACTTTTATTTGTAGAGTGATACGCTTCATACGCAGCGTTACAAGCTTTTGCCCAATCCATCGCAAGCATTATTGGGAATGCTGCGAATCGCCCAGCAGTTTTAATTACTTTTTTTAAAAATGCAAATATGATGCTAAAACCAAATAGTTGTACCGAGTTAACACTACCTTCAAGTACTTCATTTTTGTTCTTGCCTAAAATAATTTCTTTTCTTTTACGTCCACTAAACATATTACTACCCTCCACCAATGAATTGATTGGTTATAAAAAAAATTGTTAATTAGCTTTTGTGTGTAAGGTCTTGTTTGCAAAGGATGTTCTAAATCATAAGAAAATCTTTTGTATTTGTTGTTATTTTTAAAAACACCGTAATTTCCCGTAGTGCTTTTATCATATTTTACATTGTGTTATCTAAATTTTGAAATTAGTATCACTTAGTGTTACCATTAGAAAAATTAATAATAATTGAATACTCAGTCAACTAAAGGTAATGCCCGATGAGTTTAACGACCCCACCTCTTAATTCTCTGAGAGTTTTTGATGCTGTATCACGTCACTTGAATCTTACTCATGCAGCGGAAGCGCTTCACATTACGCAATCTGCTGTGAGTCAACAATTAAAACTCTTAGAACAATATCTAGACACTGTATTAATCGATAGAAATGGCCATCAATTAAGTTTAACTAAGCTTGGAGAAATCTATGCGACTGAAATAAATCGTGCTTTTGATAATATTCGTCGAGTGACCCACCGAATTAAAAAAGCGTGCCTTCAGAATAAGCGAATCGCAATTAATGTGCCCACTTCATTTGCCTATCGATGGCTTTTTCCACGTTTACCAAGTTTCCAACAAAAGTATCCAGAGTATGAAATTGTAATTTCTACACCATTTAAACTTATCGACTTTTCCCTTGATGATTTACATGCTGCTGATTATGTCGTTTGAGATAACTGGGGTGATGATCTCATAAGTATTAAATTAATAGAAGAAGATAGAAACCCA
>CAYGUK010000021.1:17705-47709 GCA_964352985.1 uncultured Legionellales bacterium | reverse complement strand
ATATAAATTTCTAATTTGCCAAGGATCGCTTAACGATTCGTCTTTAGCTTTTGCAATTAAATCGCCAGTTTTTTTATTACATAACATTTCATGACTAATGGCACTTAACGTTGACATCGCTTTGCCGCGCGCAATTCCACCTCCAGGTGGCATCATCACGGCTTCATCCCAAATGGCTAAACGCGCTAAATGATTTAAATGATCGAGTTTTGTAAAATGACGTTCTAGTTCGAGATAAGCACTCATTATTACTCCGAAAAATTATGTTTAATAGGCGAATATGATTTCAAATTATGCTCACTTTTGCAAGACATGCTTTGAAATTAGCCTTATCAATGCTATATTGCTACTCCTTAATCTAAAGGTATAACTGCAATGACAGATATTGATCATCTATTAAACCTTGCGAAAAATGCAAAAGCCCATTCTTATTCGCCTTATTCTCGCTTTGCTGTTGGTTGCGCGATTAAAACAACATCTCATCAATTTTATAGTGGTTGTAATATTGAAAATGCGTCATACGGTTTAGCATTATGTGCTGAGTCTTCAGCGATTTCACATATGATCACCGCGGGTGATAAAGAAATTGCTGAAGCATTAATTATTGGACAAGATGATCACTTATGCGCGCCTTGTGGAGCGTGTCGTCAACGCTTATATGAATTTTCAACACCGGATATGATAGTACATTTATGTAATTCGACCGGTTTAGTGAAAAGTTTAAAATTAGTCGATTTACTTCCTTTCGCCTTTGGCCCTAAACATTTGGAAAATATAAAATGAATACGACCATCGAAACTGCAAATTTAATTAAAGAAAAACTCAATGGCTTCACACCACGACTCGGCATGATTTTAGGATCAGGTTTAGGCCGTGTGGCAGAGAGTATCACTAATCCCATTATTTTTAATTATAACGAATTACCCGGTTTTCCTGGTACCAGTGTTGCCGGCCATCAAGGTCGCTTAGTTGTCGGTGAATTAAATGGCGCCAAAGTCGCTTGCTTGCAAGGCAGAACACATCGCTATGAAGGTGAAAATGCCGCGCAACAAAAATGTATCGTGCGTTGTTTAAAATTAATTGGTTGCCAAGAATTATTAATTACCAATGCTTCTGGATCAATTAATCCTAATGTGTTTGCCGGTGAATTAATGCTGATCACCGATCACATTAATCTATCTTTTAATAATCCCTTAGTCGGCCCCAATGATGAAGAATTCGGTGAACGTTTTGTCTCGATGGAAGATGCTTATGATCCCGCGTTACGTGAAGTCTTAAAAAAGAATGCGCGTGAATTAAATATCAAACTCGCCGAAGGTATTTATATGGGTGTGTTGGGACCAACCTTTGAAACACCAGCTGAAATTAATGCCTTTAGAGTACTAGGCGCTGATGCGGTTGGCATGTCGACAGTGCCTGATGTGATTGTGGCAAGACATTGCGGATTAAAAGTCGCATTAGTTGCAGCGATCACGAATCAAGCCGCGGGTTTAAATCCAGAACCCTTATCACATGAAGGCACACTAAAATACGGTCAAATCGCAGCAGAAGATTTATCACGTTTAGTGTGTGAGTTCGCTGGAAATTTTAGTGATGCAAAATAAAACCGAAAACGCTGTAACACAAAATGTTTCAACATCAGAAATTATGTCGCTTGTTGATTTAACTGATTTAAATTTAGATCATAGTGAAAATGAAATTCTTGATTTAATCAATCGCGCAAAACAAAATCACGTTGCCGCTGTTTGTCTTTATCCTAAGTTTATTAAATTAGCTAAATCAAAATTAGCTGATACGGCAATTAAAGTGGCGACAGTGGTTAACTTTCCCGGTGGCGATCAAACATTAAATGAAGTGCAACAAGCTATTCATACTGCTGTATCAAAACAAGTTGATGAAATTGATTTGGTCATGCCTTATCAAACATTAATTGCCGGCGAACACACGTCGGTAAGACAATTTATTAAAGCCTGTAAAATTACATGTGGACCTACTGTTAAATTAAAAGTTATTTTAGAAACAGGCGCTCTTCTTTCCGATGAGTTTATACAACAAGCTGCCGAAATAGCGATCACGTCAGGGGCTGATTTTATTAAAACATCTACCGGCAAAATAGCAACTGGCGCAACACTCCACGCTGCTGAAATAATGTTGAAAATGATCAATCACTATTCTTCTGGTTTTAAAGTTGGCTTTAAAGCCTCAGGTGGAATACGTCAAATTAATCAAGCTGAACAATATTATCAATTAGCAAAAAAAATCATGGGTGAATCGTGGATAACGGCTAAAACATTTCGTATAGGTGCAAGTCAACTCAGTTGAAACTAACATAAAAATATTAACGACGCACGATTAAGTTTCCCCATAATTTTTTTGAAAAACAGCTTGTTTCATTAATATTATTGCAAAGATTATAATACTTTTTTTACTGATTAATTTTTATAACATGCCAGTTAATCCACCTACTAGTATCGAAACAAGATTCATGCCGGAAGAAATTGTGTCTCGATTTCTAGACGCCGCAAGAGCATTAAAGGCTTATATTATAGAATTTAGCCCACAAACTATTTTTAGCTCCATCGTGATTCATGGCAGAGTGATGACTGTCAATCTTCGTGATCCAGATTTAGAACCAAAAATTCAAGTATATCGTGGTGGTGCAGATGAGGCACTACAAGGTCATTTTTATCCTGATGAAATTTTATCAACTGAAGAACCGTGTCAAACTTTAACTGTAAAAAAATGGCAAGTTTTCACTATCAATAGTGGCGTTCATGAGTTATTAAGAGAAATTTGGCAACAGATGAATTCAAGAACAAATCATCGTCACTATGTATTTCCTGAAGATATTAACCCAAATAATTTAGCCTGTTTTTTAAATTTTTTCCTTAAACATCAGCATCAATTAACTTCACGCAATAATTTTGCTCGTCTATTTTATCAAAATCAAATTAACGTATTATTCGACAGTAACGCCCCCCTTATACCCAATATTTTTCCTACAATATTAAATACCATAGATACAGAGAGTCCCTATATACCAAAAGAGACAGATGTAAACGCGATTATCCAACAATATCAAGCATATCTAGCAAATAACACAAATAGTGCAAACCGCCAAGCTTTTCAAGCGCAATGGAAAAGTGTCGAACAATGCGCTGAAAAAACGCATTGCAAGTTTCATTATTTTCTCGACGCATTTAATTTAGTTGCAGCAAATATTGATCGATTATTTATTCAAAGTGCTTTAAATGTTGCTGTCTATAAAAGTTTAAGTCGATTTATGCAAAATAAATTCAAACTCGCACCACATCAAATTGATTTAATAATTACATTAGTGAATTTTTGTTATTTAACAATGACAGAAGGCGTTAGTTTACCCGCTGCACTGTTAGTCAATTGTTTTGCTCTTTTTGCAGGTAAGATGTCAAACTATCGTGATTTAATGCCGATATTGATGGCGACACTCAATACCATGTTAACTGTTACTTCGCCACGCACTTTATTTTCCACATTAATATCCGGATCTGCTAGTTTACTTTTTTCAATTACTGGCGCCTGGGTTACAAACGCTGCAGTTGAATTTATCCATCCATCAGAATCAAAAAATAGAAAAACACATGCTAAATAAAATATTCTGACATATCCTGTTTATATAACTAACAACTTCCCCGCATCCTGAAATTAGTTGGTGTACCATGAGGTGAAATAGGTTCGTCTGGTTGAAATTCTTTATCACTCACTTGAGAAAATGGTTGAGAGGATTTTTCTTGAAATTTTTGTACTTTAGCAACCGGTACATGTTGACTGGTACTTCCTGCAATTAATAGTTGAGTAAAGCGCGGTGATAGAGTTACCGCTGGCTCGGCTACGCCACCCAAGTAATCTTCGTATACAGATAATTCTTGTATTTCATTACAAATATACGCTATTTCTTGCTGGAGAAAATTAAAATTGTTTTCGACACTATTATTAATACAAAACATGCCTTGATTAGGATTATAAATACCAAGAATCACTATTTGATAATTCAATAACGATAAAACTAATAATCCAGAATTTCTTAAGTTTTGAAGAAGTATCTGATAAATTTGTTGGTCTGTTACCCCAATATTTTTACAAATACTTAAAATGTCTAGTTTTAAATATACACCCGACTGTGCGATCTCTGATAAATCATGTTTTTGTAAAAACTCGGAAATTTCTTGATATAAAGCATCATCTCGCGCAATTTTAGAAATACAGGATCTTTCAGATGATTGTTCTGTTAACGGTGTTGTGGAAGCCATATTTCTTATCCATTATTAAAAAATGTTAAATTATAGACGCATTTTTAGCTATAAATAGACATTAAAATAAGAATTAATATCCTATTTCTAGCCCAAAATCTCATCTAAGATCTAAGCCTTTCTTTACATTAATCCTATCTTACTGATTTTTAATAATTTAGCTAGACTTAAACCTTGTTTTACTTTATGTCAGTTAATGTTATAATATACCAGCAGCATGATGAGAAAAAACAATGTATAAAGATATCCCCTTTCTAAAGAAAACGGAAGAGAAGGTTAAGCAGGTCTGTGCGCCATTATTTGAAGAATTGAATCTCAATTATTTTTCTTATATGCGTGGCACATTAGATTTAAAATTAATCACCCTCACCTCTAATCATAAATTGGTCGAATATGTTCGAGACACCGACGCCCTGAAAACAGTAGAGGGTGCCCCACCCTTAATGACAAGAAAAATTCTTTTTTATGATGATGTTGACACTAATTCGGCATTTTATAACCAGTTTGTTTTACCACTAATAAATAACTTTGATGTGAGCCATATAATTACATTAATTAGAGTAAGCGGTTTTTATTATGAGTTTTTTACGTTTGGTAGTTCTCATGCTAATGTTCAATTTAGAAATGATTTTGTTGAAAAATTAACTTTAATCGAATCTTTTTTACCTTATTTTAAAATGGAAATGAATGAAGAAATTAAACAAGCTAAAAAATATGCTCTTCCTTTTAAATTAACGAGAAGAATTAAAAACAATATTTCCGAAATTAAATCTATTAAGGAAGACAACATCATAGATGCTATCGAAAAATTCAATCAAGCAAATCAGAATATGGATAAATTTAAAACTAAAAAATACTTTCTTGAAGTCGATGATAAAGAAATAATAATGACGGCAAGAGAAACTGAAGTCTTACTTCTTCTCGTTCATGGCTTAACAATGAAACAAATTGCGAAACGTTTATCCATTGCTTGGACGACAGCTCGCACACATATTGATAGCTTAAGAATAAAATTTCAATGCAATTCTAAAAAAGAACTAATTCAATTAATCCATGAATCCGACCTCGAAGCTGAACTCAGTTACAGTTTTCAAGATAATTACCAAAGTGCGAATAAGGTTTGCAAAATTATACACTCTGTTCTAGATAATTTATCGGCTAATGAATTACAACATGAAGATGAAAATACGTAAAAATTCTCGTGTAAGATAAGCATAGCAGTTCTATATTTTTTTCATTATAATCAAACTAATTTTTATTAGGAGACAGGTTATGGACAACCACGCCACACAATCGAAACATGCTTTACATGCCCCGATTGTTTTACTTAATATTATTGGTGTTATTCTCTCTATTATCTTCATGTTTTATATTGGTCAACCTGATAGTTTTTCGATTTGGTTTTTTACTATTGCGATTATGATTCTACTAGCCATACCTTATATCTTATTTTTGATCATCAATGCTTATTTTTCACAACATCATGCGGCAGCCACTTTGGTTTTTATCCTTTCATTTCTAGCATTGATTTATGCTGGGGTGATGTTTTTTTACGGATTTATCATTGATGTTAAAGGCCAAAATGGTTTATTCCTGTTTTATGTCCCTTTATTGCAGTTTACTTTTGCAATAATTGCGGCATTATTATGTCTCACAATATTTAACCCTAAAAAATAAACATGAAAATATCTGAATTAATTAAAAAGAAACGCGATGGTCTAGAATTTACTAGCACTGATATTAAAAAAATAGTTGATGCAATTGTCGATAATAGCATTAGTGATGAGCAACTAGCCGCATTATCAATGGCAATATTTATTAACGATTTATCATTAAACGAAAAAGTTTACATGACCCAAGCCATGGCAAGTTCGGGCCAAATTTTAAAATGGCATGAACTCGACTTAAATGGTCCTATCGTCGATAAACATTCTACAGGTGGTGTTGGCGATAAAGTATCAATTATTCTTGTACCATTACTTGCAAGTTGTGGCTTATTTGTACCAAAAACTTCAGGAGGTGCATTGGGTCATTCTGGTGGAACCTTAGATAAAATGTCGAGTATTCCTGGGTACAATCCCATGCCAACAATCGACAAATTACAACAAACGTTGAGAAAAGTAGGTTGCGTTATGGTTGGGCATAGCGAAAATATTGCACCCGCGGATCAACGCTTATATAAAATTCGTGATCACGTCCAAACAGTCGAATCCATTTCACTAATTACCATTTCCATCATTAGTAAAAAAATATCATGTGACTTAGACTCATTAGTTTTAGATGTTAAATATGGTAACGGCGCATTTTTTCATGATTTAAACAACGCAAAAGAATTAGCAAAAAGTTTAGTCGATGTCGCTAATCACGCTGGTTTACAAAGCAGTGCTATTCTCACTAATATGGATCAGACTCTCGGTTATAATATTGGAAATGCATTAGAAATCATTGAAGCTATCGAATTTCTGACGAATAAAAATAAAGATCCACGACTTGAAGACATCGTTATCAATCTTGCAAGTCAACTTTTATTAAATACTCACCTTGTTGAAAATATAAATGAAGCGCATATACTACTTAATAAAAAACTCACCGATGGAAGTGCTGCCGAAAAATTTGCTGAGATGGTAACAATGCTTGGAGGTCCCCCAAATTTACTCACTCATTATAAAAATATTCTGCCGACTGCGAATAAACAGGTCCCCTATTATGGCACTAAAAAAGGCTATGTTAGTGAAATCAATACCTGCGAGCTTGGCGAATGTTTACGCCTTTTAAACGGATTACCAAAAACAAAAAATGACAAGTTAGATTATTCTACTGGGTTTAGCCACGTAAAAAATATTGGTGACTATGTCGATGCAGAAAATCCACTATTATTTATCCATGCTAATGATCATCATGATGTCAAATCACTTATTCATAAGCTCGATAAATATTTTGTTATCACTGAGGACAAACCCAACATTCCTCCGGCTGTTGCCGAAAAATTTACTTAACAGAACTAAAGTTACGTTAAAAAGTCTGTCGTATTTTTTCATATTGTTTGACTCAATAGTGAAATCTACAATTCGTTGACAAGACAATTCTCGTCAAATTTTACACAACGAAAAAAGAAAGGATTATATTATGTCATTTAGTGCTAGCGCGCCCCTAAAAAACACTGTCGTAAACTGCTATGGAAAATATCTCGAAGCCTTAAAAAAGCTTGAACAAAATAAAAGTAAAGTAGAAAAAGTGAAAATTAAATCTTCCCGCCAACGAACATTAGCAGAAATTCGTAAGCTTACTGATGATATTGAAGAGCTTCAAATACGCTCAGCATCAACAAACCTTATGCTGTTAGAATTAACTGAGCTAGAAGAACGACTCGAATTATTGAAAAGAATCAAAATAAGACAACAATTAGCAGAAATTCGTGAAGCAGAATTAAAAGCAGAGAGTGATGATGAATTAGAACTTAATAATGGCAACAACGATCGTGAATATGAAACTACATTTAATGAATTAATAGATGCCGTTACAAATTTCGCAATCGATAAATATAAAGGTAAATTCATTGTAGCTAATTTTAAAAATGAACTATTAATCGAATTTATCGCCAATGATTTAGATTACGACGATTATACTAATTTGTGTGCTTTATTAGAAACTAATGTGAATAACACGAAAGCAACTTACTTAGATCAAATCGAAGATAAAACAAACCAATATCATCAAGCTGAAATTAAAAAAGAACAAGAATTAAAAAAAGAAATTGATAAAATAGATCAAGCAATTAAACAACAGGAAGCGCATATTGAATCAAACAAGCAACGATTGATCACTATTTTCACCAAAATAGAAAACAAAGATATTGAATATATAAAAATTGATAAGCAAGATCTTTATATCATTAAGGATGAACGATTCGGTAAAATTGTTAAAGAAGATTTAATTCAACATAATGTTTGGCTCAACTCAACACTGGGGGTTAAGGGATGTGAATTTAAACGAGTTGATATCGATTCAACTAAGCAACTCGTCCTTGTTTGTCAATCTCCTGTAGTCATTGCAAATTTAATTACCTTAGCTAAAAAACAATTTGATTTGACCAAAGAAAAACAACCACCTATGCGCCCACCTCAATTTAATGGCATGATCTAAATAATTTTAGTAACTACTTATCTAAAGGATAAGTAGTTACCCTAATTTTTCCTTCTATCTCACAATGAACTCAAGTAACATATCGGTAGCATCAATAAGACAAAATCCACACAGTATTTTTTTTTAAATAGAAGGTCAACATGGAATACGCGAATACGTTATATGTGCTCGCCATTATTTTCGGATTTTTCATGGCTTGGGGCGTGGGTGCCAATGATGTCGCAAATGCGATGGGCACATCTGTGGGTGCCAAAGCATTAACCTTTAAACAAGCCATTTTAGTTGCTGCCATTTTCGAAGCTACGGGCACAATCTTAGCAGGCGGTTCGGTTACTCAAACTATTCGAGGCGGTATTATCGCACCCCATTTTTTTATAAATGACCCCAATCTTTTGGTTTTTTGTATGTTAAGTTCATTACTTGCAGCAGGCATTTGGTTATTATTGGCAACCTATTTAGGTTGGCCAGTTTCAACCACACACACTATCGTGGGTTCATTAGTCGGTGTGGGCATGGTAGCGATTTCTCCACATGCTATTGAGTGGCGTCAAATTATTGGAATAGTATTAAGCTGGATTTTAACTCCGTTTATTTCTGGTGTGATTGCATTTTTATTATTTAAAAGTGTTTGTAAATTTATATTAAATTCCAGTGACCCTTTCCAAAATGCCAAACGCTTTGTGCCATTTTATATTTTTTTTACAGCATTTATTATTGTGTTAATTACATTGCTAAAAGGATTTAAACATTTAGGTTTTAAATTTAGTTTTGTCGAATGTCTTGTTATTTCAATTTTGATTAGTCTTGTCACTGCCATAATTGGGCGATTTCTTCTAGCTAATATTACAGTTAAAAAAAAGGAAATTAAAAAATTTCATTTTGCCGATGTCGAAAAAGTATTTAGTATCATGATGATCTTTACGGCATCCGCCATGGCCTTTGCCCATGGTTCAAATGATGCCGCTAATGCCATTGGGCCACTCGCTGCAATCGTGCAAGTCATTAAACAAGGCGTGATTTCACCAAATTCAAATATACCATTTTGGATTTTGTTTTTAGGCGCCGCCGGCATTGTCTCTGGACTAGCAATGTATGGTTATAAAGTTATTCGCACCATTGGTTTACATATTACAGAATTAACACCAAGCCGTGGTTTTGCCGCTGAACTTGCTTGCGCCACTACTGTGATTATTGCTTCTGGCACCGGCCTTCCCATCTCTACAACACAAACACTCGTTGGTGCGGTATTAGGTGTCGGTTTTGCCCGTGGAATTGCCGCGTTAAATTTAAATGTGATCCGCAATATCTTTTTATCGTGGATCATTACTTTACCCGCAGGGGCTGTGCTCGCTATAATCTTCTTTTATATTTTGAAATTTATTTTTTAACTATGGCAACAAAAGATACTAAAGAAGCAATTTTAAAAGCAGCAAAAAAACTTTTCATTGAACATGGTTTTGCTGGCACATCGATGAGTCAAATTGCAAAACTGGCAAAAGTAAATCACAGTTTAATGTTTCATCATTTCACTAATAAACAAGGCCTATGGTCTGCCGTAAAACTTGATATTGTTGAAAAAGCAAAACAAAGCAAAACTATTTTACCCAGCACTGATTTACCCTATGAAAATTTTATTACTCAATTATTTGAAAATAATATTGCATTTTATCAATCAGAACCAGAACTGATTCGATTATTCAATTGGCAACGATTAGAAAATAAAAAGAAAACTCATAAACCTTTACCCATATCTCAAGAATTGCAATCATGGATCACAGCATTTGAACTTTATCAAAAACAAGGTAATATTCATAAAAAAGTGAATATTCATTTTCTCATCAATATGATGTTATCACTAACGTCATCCACAGCACTTGATCCTGATTTTTTCAGCAAAACTGAAGCTGAACGTCATGAGTATAGTCAATTTTGTATTCAAGCTATTCTGTTAAATAGCATGCACTAGCCAAACTATATCAGAATAGCGTTACGATAATTTCATATAAAATGATAGTGGAAATAACTACCAGATTTTCTTGTCCCGATTATAATATAAACTATAATAATTCAATGACTACAAAAAAATAAAGGAGTCAACATGGCTGAGGTTGAAGGAGCTGTAAAAGTAAAGTTAACACAAGAAGCAGAACAAAAAAGATTGCAGTCAACAATAGGTAAAGAATTAACCTATCCTTCAGATGCTTTAATGAGTAAAGTTCAGCAAACATTAACAAAAGAATTAATTAAATTAAAACAAGATTTCTACTACATTTATTTTCCACTCGAAGAAACACAATTTAAAACACTAAAAGTATTATATAAATCAGATCGATCACTATTTATAGAAGAGAGAGCGGAAGGTACAACAAATTATTGGTTCGCACTACCGAAAGATGTTGCTGAGAAAATAATCACCATACCACCTACACCAGTTCAGAGTACAACCTCAAGCATGAATGCAGCCTGTCCTTTTTCATTAGAAAAAATTTTAGACATTATTGATATACTATCGAAGATAGAAAATGATCAATTCTACGAAGACACTGGTTATATTTATTTTCTAATATGGCAAGAAGATTATCAACACTTAGCAAGTAAGGCTGATTTTCATCAACAAAACTTCTTACTCGAATATTATACTGAAGAAGAAACACAATATTGGATGAGAATTCCGAAAAATTTTTTTAATGCTATGTCACCACTAGCATTAAAATCTGAATTAGATCGAACAGCAGGCTTTTTACGAATACTCTTTGTTCGATATTTATATACCTCATTATTATTAGAAAAAATACTAGAATGGTGTAACCCTTCTGCTGAGACAGAATTTGATATGATGTTTTGTCACAATTGTGAAATTGGCAATATACTGTTTAATCCCATTGTCGCAGATAGCGATGGACAGCCGTTAAAGCGATTTAGTTTTATTCTCTCAGAAGAGATGTTTGAGGAGTTTAAACGTAAGAATCCAGAATTAATTGATACTTTATTAAATGAGTCAAAACCTTATCCAATACATTTTGAACCATTAGATGAAACGCCGGTTAGAGTAAAAGTGAAATTAGATATGCGTTTTGCTTTTTTCATTATTCAAGTAAATGGAAAAGAACCAACCGAAGCAAATAATTTATCTACTTTGTTAGAAGCTTATTTAAAAGATAATCAGGAATTATATGCTACTAAACCCGATGCGATGACGCCATCATTTAGGCGCTAAGCATTTATCTTTTTTAATTAAGCAAAATGATACGCTATCCCAACCGCGGCCATATCGATTGATTGAATATTTTGACGAGCTTGCCAACGTTGCCAATAAAGTTGAATATCTGTTTGATAAACACGATAAGATACACCGGCACCAAAAGCAAACGTCAACGCATGAATTCGACGATGACGAACAGTGGCAGCAATAAAATCGGCATTTAAGGTATTACCTTGTAATCGCGACCACACATAACCCGCACCAAAAGTGCCAAAAACAGAAAAATAGTTTGGTAACGGAAATATTAATTTACCTTGCAAATCTGCCGCATATTCTTGGTTTGAAATTTTAAACCCATTTGTCGAGCGCCAATTGGCCGTGTGAAATCCTGCAAACCCAGCTTCAAGCGCAACCATTCGTGAAAAATTAAATCCACCAAAAACACGGCCCGCCGCACCATTGGTACTTTTAGATTGCAAGGGTACTAATGCATTATTATTTACATTAAAGCCTTGACCATTAACAAGCTCTCGCGTAAATCCACGCGTATTAACAAAACCACCACTAATACCTGCGTACCAGCCCGTATAATTTTGTACTTCATAAGCAGAATAAGGTGCAAAATTAGATTTATCGACATTCATTTTTGCTGCAGCAATAATGCTAACACTACAAGTTGATAAAACAGTTAACGCCAAAACTTTAGAAATTAAACGCATGATTCCCTCCACAAAATCCCTAACACCGATAGTTTAGCGACCTCGCTTACAATACGCAACTATTGAAAAATTATCGAATGATGTGCATGAAACCATTGTAATGCAATAATGGTCGGCGCATTTTTAAAATAATTTTCATTTAGTAAAGTTAACACGTCACCAACATCTAAAACATGAACTTTAATATCTTCACCTTCACTTGCAAGTCCCGCGTAATCTTTAGCAAGTGTCGAATCAACTTTTCCACAAAAAAGCCAAATTCTTTCTGTTGAACAGCCTGGCGATGTCCAATAATCACAAATAGGCACAATTTCAGCAACGGCCAAACCCGCTTCTTCTTCCGCTTCACGTTTAGCCACATTTTCATTGGTTTCATTTTCTTCGATTAAGCCTGCCACTAATTCCATCAACCAAGGTTGTCTTTCACTATTGACGACACCAATTCTAAATTGTTCGACGAGTACAATTTTTTGTAACACGGGATCATAAGGTAAAATGCCAACAGCGCCTCGATGTTGTAAACATTCGCGGGAAACTGGCTGACAAAATCCGCCTTTAAATAATTCATAAGATAAAGTCAGTTTTGTTAAAGAAAAAAACCCTTGATAACAATTTTCTTGTGCGATTATTTTAACGTTCAAATTTGTGCTCCCAAATTTTTTACAACTAGTTTAATTAGCCAGGAGCATACCATAGAAAAAAACAAACACGTGATTTTTCTCTACGCAGGATTTCATCCTATATTAATTTAAAATTAATTCTCTAGTAATTTAATCAGCAGAAAAAACATAAGAAAAAAAGCTGGAAAAAGATTTATAGCCAGCTTTATATCAAAAAATTGCAACAAATAATCTTATTAAAGACAATTAAACCATTTGTTTTAAGACAACACACTGAGTATCGTCAGTATGACAAAGCTGTTCAACTTCAACTCGTGTATTGTTAGTAACCGATGTTCTTAGCGTATTTGTTTCTTCGGGTTTAAAAAAATGCGCCATACCACCAACAACAAAGTTCATTCCTCTCCTTGCATAGTGACTTAATGTATTAACCATTGAGGTTTGTTGTGTCTCTATACTCTTTATCTGTTGTTTTTCGTAATCAGCCGCATGTTTTGCTAATGTGTTATCTTGAATTTTTTTCGCCATTAATTCATAAATAATATCTGTCGGTGATTTTTGATTCTTCATTCGTTTCTTTCTAATTTTCCTAAATTCTTTAAGATGTAAATTTAGCATCCAATATTTTTCTTCACTCGCGGAAAAGAGTTTTAATTGATAATTATTGTCTTTAATCTTATCTCTTATTGTTTTAGGAATAGCTTTTAATTGCAAATTAAAATTGCTAATCAATTCATCCATAACTTTATCGAACAATTCGTTCTGTGATTTTTGTTCTACAATTTGAGCTTCTGAATAGCCTTTGTTTTCTAATGCTTTTTTATAATATTGTAAACCCTCATTAATAAATTTTAATACTGAAAAAGATATTGTCTTTTTCAGTTGATAGACTCGCTCTTCGGCATGTCCTGGTGAATTCCAACCGACACATTTTCGCCCGTGTTTATCTTCTAGTAATTGATTACTCATTTCTGAACAACTTGAAGATTGACCACTCACCCCTAATTCTAAAAATATTTGATGCGGTTTATCTCTAACCAGAGCTTCAATACATTCTTTTACGGGTTGTTCATTATCATGCCTGGTACCCAAAAAAAATAAAACCTTTGCATTAGGTAAAAAAGATTTCATTCCATAACCTATAGCAGATCCAAAAGTTTCGCATCCTTTGGTGGAAATTTTTTCAAGTTCAGCTGCAAAAATTGGCAGAACACTATGACTAACAAGACTAAGAATAAAAGTCGACATAATTTTTGTTGTAGCACTTCCAGAATGAAAGCTTATTTGATCAGGCATTGATAATTCCTATTTTTATTAAAATTTATTTTTTCGTTATTAAAGAATTTATTTATCTCGAAAGAGCAAAATTAGCATTTAAAAAAGTCAAATGCTATGCCAATAATTATGTGGGAATTAAATCAAAGAAAAATCCGGTGCTGTTGCATGAATTAATATACATTCATTTATTTAAGCTTTGTGTTTTATTGGAATTATTAGCATGGTAAAAAAAAATACTGTATTTATAGCCCTAAAAATCAAGGTTATTATCACCTGCAGGAATTTTATTGGTAAAACACGTCTCGATAATTTCAATCGAAAACCTGTGTTTTACCAATAACAAATATCACTGACAATAATTAATTATCTTGCACTGCAAGTTCACGAATTTCGTGACTAATTTTCATTGAGCAAAATTTGGGACCACACATCGAACAAAACTGGGCGTGTTTATGTGCTTCTTTCGGCATTGTTTCATCATGATATCGCATGGCGGTTTCTGGATCTAAGCTCAAATGAAATTGATCGTTCCAACGAAAATCAAATCGAGCCCGTGAAATTAAGTAATCATGCCAATACGCATTTTTATTACCTTTGGCTAAATCACTCGCATGTGCTGCAATTTTATAAGTGATCACACCATTTTTTACATCATCTTTATCAGGCAAACCGAGATGTTCTTTAGGCGTGACATAACACAAAAGAGAGGTGCCATGCCAACCAATATTTGTTGCACCAATGCCTGAAGTAATGTGATCATAGCCCGGTGCAATATCAGTGACTAATGGTCCCAAAGTATAAAAAGGTGCGGCAAAACAAGCTTGCAATTGTTTATCGACATTTTCTTTTACTAAATGTAAGGGCACATGACCTGGGCCTTCTATCATAACTTGAACATCTTGATCCCAAGCAATTTTAGTTAACTCACCGAGAGTATTTAATTCAGCAAACTGTGCTTGATCATTAGCATCAGCAACACAACCTGGTCGCAAACCATCACCTAACGAATGCGCCACATCATAAGCGCGCATAATTTCGCAAACTTCTTTAAAATGAGTATAAATAAAATTTTCTTGATGATGCGCCATGCACCATTTTGCCATGATTGATCCACCACGAGAAACAATCCCAGTCACCCGATGCTCTGCTAATTTTACATAACGTAATAACACGCCTGCATGTAAGGTAAAATAATCGACGCCTTGTTCAGCTTGTTCGATTAGCGTGTCACGAAAAAGATCCCATGTTAATTCTTCTGCAACACCTTCTACTTTTTCGAGCGCTTGATATAACACGACGGTCCCTATGGGTACGGGTGAATTTCGAATAATCCATTCGCGAGTTTGATGAATATTTTTTCCTGTGGATAAATCCATCACGGTATCCGCACCAAGACGCACAGCCCATATCATTTTTTCAATTTCTTCTTCAATGCTAGAAGAAACGGCAGAATTACCAATATTCGCATTTACTTTCACTAAAAATTGACTACCAATAATCATCGGTTCAGTTTCAGGATGATTAATGTTATTCGGAATAATCGCACGACCACTGGCAACTTCTTGGCGCACAAATTCAGGTGTGATCACTTCTGGTAATAAATTTTGTTGTAATTTTGGGTGAATCGATCCACTGGCTTTTAATTTTTGTCTTTCACCATTTTCTCGAATGGCTATAAATTCCATTTCTTTAGTGATAATACCTTTCTTAGCATAATGCATTTGTGTCACGCATTGACCGGGTTTGGCAACTCGCGGTTTTTTTAAATTAGGAAATTGATGAAGATGACAATGTTGAGAGCGTGTAAAAGTCGAACTAAAATTTTCTAATTGTTGTGTATCGTTGCGATCTTCAATCCATGGTTGACGCAAAGGTTTGAGACCTTGTTGAATATCGATATGCTGATTAGGATCGGTATAAGGACCGGAGGTATCATAAATCGTAAAAGTAGGATACGCCGGATCATCAAGCGCAACCTCACGCATCGGCACACCGTCAACATATATTTTTTTAGACCCCGGAATTGGGCCTGTTGTGATCGTTTGTTTTTCACTCATTGCAAAATCCTTTCGTTCACAAAACTTTTTGGACATACACAATAAGCAATTATGGAAAAGTGAAATTATTTAAAATTTGCTATTGTCTCCATGCGCAGGCATTACCCTGATCAAGTTTTGTGGGTATAATCTCAGCCTTTAATTTTATTATTAAAGACACCCCAGACAAGTAGCATAACGTAAGCGCTTCCGAACAAACTGTCAAGTGATGCTTCGCATCTAGGATATAGATAAGGTACAATTATTGCTTTCAAGCAACTGATTAAAGATTAGGATTTTTAAATGGATATTGAACAAGCAAGAACAAATATGATCAAACAACAAATTCACACGTGGAATGTTTTAAATGAAGATATTTTAACGACCATCACTAATACGCCACGTGAAGCATTTGTCCCTGTGCGATATCGCGACCTTGCTTTTAGTGATACGTTTATTCCATTAGGTCATGGCCAACAAATGCTAGCACCGAAAGAAGAAGCTCGCATGTTACAAGAATTAAATATTAAAAAAT
Source organism: uncultured Legionellales bacterium (assembly GCA_964352985.1). GTDB lineage: Bacteria > Pseudomonadota > Gammaproteobacteria > JAHCLG01 > JAHCLG01 > CAYGUK01. The sequence continues at coordinate 30,887 of CAYGUK010000021.1, read as the reverse complement.
CAGATATCGTTTTAGAAGTAGGAACGGGCAGTGGTTACACGACGGCATTATTTTCTAAATTGGTAGAACATGTATTTAGTGTCGATATCGTTGCGGATTTTACGAATGAAGCATCAATATTACTAAATCGTTATACCACTCAAAACGTCACACTTATTACAGCCGATGCCGCAAACAGTTGGTCAGAGCAAGGACCTTATGATGTTATTGCTATCACCGGATCATTACCGACACTTCCTGAAAAATTTAAAGAAGATTTAAAAATCGGCGGTAGATTATTTTGTATTTTAGGTACTGGTCATGTTATGACTGCAAATATTATTACGAGAACTGAACGCCACGAGTGGGCAATAACCAGTTTATTTGAAACAATGACACCGGCATTATTAAATTCAGAGACAACAACGAAATTTAAATTTTAATTTCGACCTAATTAGGGTAATGAGATATATGAAAAAAAGTTCCTTAATCGCAAGCAGCTTATTAATATTTTTGCTTAGTCAAATAAGTGTTAGTGCAAACTTAGTTCAAGTTTATCGTCAAGCGATGACGAGTGATCCCACTTATCACAATTCAATTGCATCGTTTATGGATAATCGGGAATTACTCCCACAAAGCATTGCGGCAAATTTATTAACGGCCGTTCTTCAACTTAACGATACTCATACCCGGGTGACACCTCGTCATCTCATGCCTGGCACATTTTCGCAATCATTTAATTCTCATGGTTATGATTTAAGTTTAAGCCAACCTATTTTTAACTGGGCAAACTGGAAAGGCATTGCCGTTGCTAAAAATGCGGTAAAAGCTTCTTATGCGAATTTATTATTTGCTAAACAAGATTTAATGTTACGTGTTGCCCGCGCCTATTTTAATGTTTTACAAGCTCAAGATAATTTACGATTTATCTTGGCTGAAAAACGTTTTAACGAGCAACAATTGGAACAAACGCAACAACGTTTTAAAGTGGGTCTTGATGCCATCACCTCTGTTTACGATTCAAGGGCAGGTTATGACTCCGTTGTCGCTCAAGTAATTGCCGCACGAAATGATTTAAAAAATTCTCGTGAAGCATTAAGAGAAATTACTGGCGTTCTTTACACACATCTTGCGCCTCTAAGTCATCAAATTCCATTACGTAGCCCGCAACCTGCACGCGAATCTGCGTGGGTGCAAAATGCTGAACAATATAATTATCAAATTTTATCAGCTCGTTATACTGCTTTATCACAAAAAGAAAACATTCAAGTGCAATTTGCCGGTCACTTACCTACCTTAACGGCTACAGGTACTGTGAGCTATCTAAATTCTCATAGCCCAACTGTGGAATTTACAGGTCAAGGGAATCGCACAGAACAAGGCCAATTATTATTAAACATTCCTATTTATCAAGGTGGCGCGATTACATCTTTAACACGCCAAGCTCGCTATCAATATTTAGAAGCGGTGACCAATATGGAAATTACTCATCGCAGTGTAGTGAGTCAAACACGTCAAACTTACAATAGTATTATCAGCGGGATCAGCCAAATCCAAGCAGATAAACAAGCAATTGTCTCACGTCGTGCTTCGTTAAAAGGTCAGCAAGCTGCATTTAAAGTGGGTACTCGTACGATTGTTGATGTGTTAAATGCGCAACAAGCGCTAACCCAATCGCAACAAGAATATTCACGTGATCAATATGACTTTATTAATAATATTTTATTATTAAAAGCAGATTCGGGTCGTTTATGTGAAAGTGATTTAGCAATTATTAATTCTTGGCTCAACCAACATTACATCAGTGTTAAAACAGCCCATTCAAGTTATCACCAACTTGCAGGCAAATCTGAATTAGATGCCACACAAAATAATCTGGAAGAACATCAAAAAAATCTAGAGAAAGAAAAAGCTAAAAAAGTTAATGATCATAATGAGAAGAATGATACTAAAAAAACGGGTGTGCAAAACAATGTTGATAGTGGTAATGCTAATTTAGAAGATGTGCATTCAACAACCGATACTGAAACATCTAATACAACTACTACCGACAATAACGAAAACACTACTAACAGCAACGATAATACAAATACAAATGATGATAAAGATAATTCACAAAACAATAACTCAGTGAATCACAATGATCAAACTAGTCACAATAAAAAAATTGAGAAAAAAGAGCATTACGTTACCGCGCATAATCATTCACTAACCCGTGAAGCGAAACGTTATACCATTCAACTTTTAGCAACACCGGTTGAACATGATGCGCGTATTTTTATAAAATCACATCACCTTTCACAAAAAGCAACTTATTACCCAGTTACGCGTCATAATAAAAATTTGTATGAAGTTATTTATGGCGAATTTAACTCGGCTAGACAAGCTAACAAAGTATTAAAATCATTAAACCCCACATTATTAAAAAATAAACCTTGGGTTCGTTCGATTAATAATGTGTCACCTTCAATTGCACATAACAAAAAATCATAATTGCTTAAACATGGATTATCTTGATGGGAGATAACGCTTTATCTATTCCTAAAATCTTATTTGGCAGTGCAATTGGCAATGCCATTGAATGGTATAATTTTCTAGTATATGGTGTTCTCTCTCATTACATTGCAACGTTGTTTTTCCCTCATGAAAATAAATATCTGTCACTCATTTTAACCTTTGCAGTTTTTGCAATCGGATTTTTAGCAAGACCGATAGGGGCTTTTATTTTTGGTATTATCGGTGATAAAAAAGGTCGTAAAACTGCATTATTAGTGTCAATTAATTTAATGATTTTATCGACTATTTTAATGGCGATATTACCTACCTATTATCAAGTTGGAATTCTAGCGCCAATTCTCTTGTTACTATTTAGGATATTACAAGGTATCTCTGTCGGTGGTGAGTATACCAGTTCGATTGTTTATATTGGTGAACATGCTAATAATAATAAGCGTGGTTTTTATATAAGCTTTATGCCGTTAACCATTACCTTAGGTATTTTGCTTGGCACGATTGTGAGCTTAATTTTTATTAGTTGTTTATCACATGAAACTATGTTGCGTTCTGGTTGGCGTATTGTATTTTTACTCGGGGCAGTATTTGGGATAGTGGGTATTTTTGCACGTAAAAAATTACCTGAAACAGATACTTTTGAAAAATTAAAATGTGATAATCTCATCGCTTCGCATCCCATTAAAACGCTGATACAGAAACATCGTGTAAAATTATTGTTGAGTTTTATTATTGTTGCCTGTTATGGCATTCAATATCAAATATTGTATATCTGGATGAATCAATATCTTCATCATACATTAAATATAGAAAACACAACTGCGCTCACAGTCATCTTAATAAACCTTATCTTGTTTGTTGTGCTCTCGCCCATTTACGGAATGTTAGTTGATAAATTTTCCAGTGAAAAAATTCTGCTGAGTTGTGTTAATTTAGATATCGTCATTGTTTACCCCTTGTTTTTGTTACTTAATACAGGCTATTTGCTAAATATCTATATTGCCACACTCTTTTTAACCCTAATATTTACGGGTGTTAGCGTGTCACTGCCAACTTTCTTAGTCGATTATTTTCCCGCAAATTTACGCTTAAGTGGTATATCGGTTAGCTACAACTTGGCCTTTGCAATTTTTGGTGGAACATCGCCACTTGTCGCAACCTGGTTAATAAACCTCACACACAATTTATATATGCCTGGTTTTTATTTAATATTTTCATCAATCTGTGCATTAGCAGCTTTATTGTATTATAAAAAAACACAAGTCAGAAATAATCAAAATTAAAAGGTGTGTACTGAATGATCAAAGACATTGCAATTCATTGGTTTCGTCAAGATTTAAGATCACAAGATAACCCAGCATTTTATAGCGCATCACAACATGAATTCGTTTTACCTATTTTTATTTTGGATGATATAAATAGCGGGGCTTTTACTAATGGTGCAGCCAGTCGAGTTTGGCTTCATCACTCATTGAAAAATTTAAATATTTCATTAAACGAAAATTTACATTTTTTTAGTGGTGATGCTTTGACAATTATTCATCAATTAATTGAAAAATATTCAGTAAATGCCATTTATTGGAATCGGTGTTATGAACCTTGGCGAATAAAACGTGATGCGAAAATAAAAAAAGAATTAAAAGAAAAACAAATTTTAGTAAAAACCTTTAATGGTTCCTTATTATGGGAACCCTGGGAAATTTCCAAAAAAGATAACACGCCTTACAAAGTTTTTACACCGTTTTTTAAAAAAGGCTGCCTACAAGCTATCCCTCCGCGAAATCCCATCAACAAACCCAAAAACATAACTTATTATCAATCTTCAAAATTAGTCACTTCAATTAATGATTTAAATTTAATGCCTGAGATTGAATGGGATAAATCCATGATGCAAGATTGGCAACCAGGCGAACAAGCTGCCAAAAAACGATTACAAACATTTTTGCGCTCGGCAATTCACAATTATAAGTTAGGACGAAATTTTCCTGCCATGAAAGCGGTTTCACGTTTATCTCCTCATTTACATTTTGGTGAAATATCACCTAATCAAATTTGGTATGCAGCAAAAAAAATAGATGATGATGAAAATATTTATCATTTTTTAAGTGAATTAGGTTGGCGAGAATTTTCTCATTCTCTTTTATATTATTTTAAAGATTTACCCACTAAAAATTGGCAATCAAAGTTTAATGCATTTCCCTGGATTAAAAATCACACACGATTAACAGCATGGCAAAAAGGTCAAACAGGATATCCCATTGTTGATGCAGGTATGCGGGAACTATGGCAAACCGGTTATATTCATAATCGCATTCGCATGGTGGTAGCATCTTTTTTAATTAAAAATTTAATGATCGATTGGCGTGAAGGTGAACGTTGGTTTTGGGATTGTTTAGTTGATGCTGATTTGGCGAATAATAGTGCGAGTTGGCAATGGGTTGCAGGCTGTGGCGCAGATGCTGCGCCGTATTACAGAATTTTTAACCCTATCACGCAAGGACAAAAATTCGATCCACATGGTGAATATACTAAAAAATATCTACCAGAATTACGATTACTACCAGATAAATACTTATATAATCCATGGGAAGCACCCGAAGCAATATTGCAGCAAGCAAACATTGTATTAGGTAAAACGTATCCTAAACCGATTGTCGATTTAAAACCTTCTCGAGAAAAAGCACTTGAAGCTTATAAGGCACTCGGTCAAGATTAATGTTAAACTTGCCAACTATTAAATCAAGATGAGAAGTTAAAATGGCTAGAAATATTCCCGTATTAATCAGTGGCAGCGGTCCGGTTGGTTTATCACTTTCTTTAGCTTTATCGCGTCTTGGCATTGAAAATCTCATTATTGAAAAACACCCAGGCACCGCCATTCATCCGAAAGCGCGCGGTGTAAATGTTCGTACGATGGAGTTATTTCGGCAATGGGGCGTCGAAGATGCTGTTCGACAACATGAATTACCCGATGAAGCACGTCGTTTAATCTGGATGGAAGATATGAATAGTGACGTGATGGCTGAACTTAAAGTCGAAGTGGATGAAGGCCACAGCAGTCCAACACGAAATTGTTTAGTTTCTCAAGATTTACTCGAAATGGAATTAGCGAAAAAAGTTAAATCACAAAAAGAGTGTGACTTAAAGTTTAATACTAAATTAATTGATTTTAAAGAATGTGATGGCTACGTCGAATGTCAAATCCAAGATTACAACACCAAAGAAATCTCCACCATTCATTGCCAATATCTTATTTCTTGTGAAGGTGCGCATAGTCAAGTTCGTGAAAAGTTAAACATTAAGATGAATGGTATTCCAAACATGGGCAGTTATATTAGCGCTTATTGCGAAACAGATTTAAGTCAATGGGTTGGAGATAAACCATTTATTGTGCTCGTTTTTATGGGTGAAAAACAACGCGGTAAATTTATATTAAATGTTGATATGAAGCAACATTGGGTCATTGCAAAACGCGTCATAAATTATGATGAAAAACCCAATAAACAATTCGGTCTCTCACTCATAAAAGAATTAGTCGAAGATGAAAATCATCAAGCTAAAATTATTAATGTCGCCACTTGGGATATGGCCGCAGTGAATGCGGAAAAATATCGCCATAGTCGAATTTTTCTGTGTGGGGATAGTGCTCATCGTGTTCCACCAACAGGTGGCATGGGTATGAATACTGGCATTGGCGATGCGCATAATTTAGCATGGAAACTCGCTTATGTGATTAACGGTTTTGCTGATCAAACTTTATTAGATAGCTATCAACAAGAACGTCAACCACTTGTCCAATTTACTATCGATTGGAGTGTGGAAAATGCTAATCGACTTTTTCAAATTGCTAATGCCAATGAACAAAATGATCAAGAAGCATTTCATCAACGTTTAAAAGAACAAACCAGACAAATAAATCATTTAGGTTTAGATATTGGCTTTATTTATCGCTCAAATGCCGTTTATGCCCATGAAGATTCATCATGGGATGCTTATACTTATGATAAAAGTATTAAAATCGGTAAACGCTTACCGCATTATATTCTTGATCATGAAAATAAAAACATATCGACATTGGATTTATTCGAAAAAAACCATGTCTTATTAACAGGATCAAACTATCAACATAAAGACTTACCAATACCAACCTCCTATCCATTAACGATCATTTCTTTGAAAGAACAACCAGAATTGTTACAACAACTAGAATTAGAAAATCATCAAGCGATATTGGTACGACCTGATGGACACATTGCTGCAAAAATTTAAGGACAAGCATGAACCAGTACAAGATTTTGACGTCAGATTTACTGATTGAATTTTTAAAACAGCAAACAACGTTACTCACACATGAAAATATTTCAGTTGAAGAGATTGGTGATGGCAATGTTAATGCAGTTTTTCGTGTTATCACGCCTAACGAAAGATGGATCATTAAACAGGCATTACCTTATGTGCGCATCGTTGGTGAAGATTGGCCTTTATCTCTCGATCGAAATCGCATAGAAGTCGAAACAATTAGTTTGCATGCGACATGGTGTCCGGGATTAGTACCAAACGTCATTCTCAGAAATAGTAATCTTGCATTATTTATCATGGAAGATTTGTATCAGTATAAAATATATCGTCATGATCAAATGGCCGGTAAAATCTTTCGCCATTTTGCAGAACTTATCAGTGATTACATGGCTAAAACGTTATTTTATTCTTCTGACTTCCATCAAAATCAACAAGTGAAAAAACAATTTGTTAAAGATTTTATTAACCCTGAATTATGTGAAATCAGCGAAGAATTATTTTTTACTGATCCCTATTGCTCGCATCCTCGTAATCAAATAATTAAACCTTTAATACCTTTCATTAAAAAGAATTTATGGCAAAATACATCGCTTAAAGCGAAAGTGGCCAAATTAAAACAAACGTTTTTAACTTCAGCTGAAGCACTGTTACACGGTGATCTTCATACTGGAAGTATTTTCATTAATGAAAAAAACCTAAAGGTCATTGACCAAGAATTTGCTTTTTACGGCCCCATTGGTTTTGATGTAGGTTCGTTGCTAGGTAATTTTTATCTTAATTATTGTTATCACTCAATAAATCAAAATACTGATTACCAATCACATTTATTAAATGAATGCCAAAAAATCTGGCATTTATTTGCCACAAAATTTAAATCTTTGTGTTTAACCAAAACAAATGATCCTGCACTCAATGTAGAAGCGTTTATTGATAGTTATATTGCTCAAATATTCCAAGATGCCTTGGGTTTTGCCGGTACTGAAATGATACGTCGGACAATTGGCTTAGCACTCAATGCAGAAATTAGCACAATATCCAATGATGAAACTCGTACTGAGATTTCAAAAAAAATAATTCATCATGCGATTCATCTCATCACAGAATCGAAGAATTATTATAATATCGATCAAGTTAACCATTTTATCCAATCAAATAACGAATTGGCAACTTGCTATGACAAAGCTTGAAATAAAAAAACAAATTATACAAATCGCTAAAATTCTTGATAGAAAAAATCTAAATGCTGCGGCTGATGGTAATATTAGTTATCGATTTTCTGATGAAGAAATTTTTATCACGCCAAGTGGGATCGCTAAAGCATTAATTAGTGAAGATGATATTGCAATCATTAATAGCAAAGGCGAAATTTTACAAGGACAACCATCTTCTGAAAAATTAATGCATTTAACCGTTTATCAACATTGCCCAAAAGCAAAAGCCGTGATACATGCTCATCCGCCAACAGCCATTGCTTGGACTATCGCTTTTCCTGACTCATGCTCATTACCCAATAATGCTATGTCAGAGTTAATTTTAGCTTTAGGTAAATTACCCATTGTGCCATTTCAGCGACCAGGAACAAAAGCCATGGGAGAAGTTCTCATCCCTTATTTACCTGCTCAACGCGCATTTATTTTAGCGAGACATGGCGCATTGACTTGGGGTGAGGATTTATTTGAAGCTTTGCGTGGTATAGAAAGAATAGAACACAGTGCTGAAATTTTATATAAAGCAAAATTATTAAATAAAATTTCAACGATTGAGCAAGCTGAAGTTGATTATTTAATCAGACAGCGTAAAAAAATAGGTGAAACGTTATTATGAAAAATTTACAATCCTTTGCTTTATGTTTACAAAATAATGAGCTTAGTATTCTTGATCAACAATTACTCCCACACGAAAAAAAATGGATAACAGTTGAAAATTGCGCTCATATGGTTGAGATCATCAAAACACTAAAAACACGTGGCGCACCACTTATTGGTGTAGCAGCGAGTCTTAGTTTAGCATTAAGTTATTTTAATCATCCTGATTTAACAACGGCAAATCAAAATTTTGATTTATTATCAGCAGCACGTCCTACTGCCGTTAATTTAACACATTGCCTGTCACGCGTATTAACTTGTATCAACGAAACTAAACATCCTGAGTTAGTCTTGCAAACCGCCATTGAAATTTTTGAAGAAGATGTCAATTTGTGTCGTGCGATAGGACAACATGGTGCAAATAAAATTGATGATGGTGATAGTATTTTAACCCACTGCAATGCCGGCAGTTTAGCAACAGTGGGAATAGGCACTGCCATTGGTGTGATCACCTCCGCATTTCAACAAGGTAAAAAAATTCATGTGTATGTTGATGAAACCAGACCATTGTTACAAGGTGCAAGATTAACAGCTTATGAATTAGACTGTTTAGGGATCCCCTATACTTTAATTTGTGACAACATGGCCGCAAGTTTAATGGCAGAAAATAAAATTCAAAAAATCATTGTGGGTGCTGATAGAATTGCAATGAATGGTGATTTCGCTAATAAGATTGGCACTTATAATTTAGCGGTATTAGCGCATTTTCATCATATACCGTTTTACACAGCAGCGCCTTATACCACGATAGATAAACATGCCAAAACTGGTAACGATATCATTATCGAACAACGCCAAGCTGCCGAAGTAAAAGGGATAAGCTGGTGTAATTATGAGCTAACATGGGCACCTCATCACGCACCAACTTATAACCCTGCTTTTGATGTAACCCCAAATCGATTAGTCACGGGTATCATCACTGATCGTGGGATTTTTAACGATTTTAATTAAAATAGAATGTTAGTTTCACATAGCTCTTCTTCTTCTAGAACTTGTAGTCGCACATTTTCGCGCCATTTCCGAACACATTTTTTGGTGGTTTTGAAATTTTTTACTATTTTTAACGCTACTTCTTGGGCTGCCACTTGGACTACCTCCCTTATGTCTAAATAAGCCCGCTGCAGCATAACATTCAGCAAAGTCACCTGATCTTACTTTTGCTAAATCTATATTTTGTGCTCTCGGATCACCTTTAGACTGGCGACTTTCAACAATTCTAGCAAGCTCCGTACGTATTTGCATTGCTTTCATTTTTTGCTTTTTTGCTTGTTTATGTGATGGCATTTTAATTCTCTTATTATTTTTCTTTGTGACAAGTAATCGCCTAAAAGAATGAGAATAAGAAACAACTGAAAATTACAGCATAATCAGCAATAGAACATAGGCAATACATAAGCTGCTGAAGTTAATCAGAGACTAGATTTTTCTGTTATTTTCAAGAAGATTTATAAGACTAAACAAATTAGACAAATTCTTATTTTCTTATTTTCTTATTTTCTTATTTTTATTCATAATATTTTTAACTACTATATCTCAAAGCACTCTTGTAAAATTTTTGATATATAACTTAATAATATATCTCCCAATATTTTTATCTGAACACGTGTTCCATTTCTATCCAAATAAAAAACATGAGCATACTACCACCAATTTTCTCAATTTACATACCGAAATCTTTTTAAAAAAAATACTAAGTAAATTTAGCAATGATTTATCTATCCCCAAAAGTAGATTTTACAACATAAATTTAAACTTTAGAATTAACTCGTTGCCATTTTAAAGTAGAAAAAACGCGGTCTTTACTGAAATGGTTACTTTCTTTTGTTTTTAAAGTTAATTGATCTTCAGCAAGGATCGCATCACGGACTAAATCTAATCCGACAAAATTTGGAATCGAACAATAGTGAACATGATGAATAATGGTATTATTTACAATCGAGTAATTTCCTGCATAGGCGGTGAACGAGTCAAAAGCAGCCGCTTTATCCTTCGGATATATTTCATTAAAAATATCGTGCTCAAAATTAGGACGATTTGCTTTCATTAATGTCGCAGACATTTTATTTTCTTTGATATAAATTAACATGCCAAAGACATCCTGACCCCAAGGATATATTAAATCCCCAGTTAAGGTTTTTGCTTGCCAAGAAATTAACTCCCAGGCGCCGATGAGCTCTGCTTGCTGCAACATTGATTTACTCGTCTATTTTGGATATAGGGAGGGTAATACTTGTTTTTTATTCTTTTTAGTTTTGATTTTATTATGATGAATATAATTAATAAAAATTTTCCAAAATGATTTTCCATCCCAGGTAGATTTACCATCAGAATATAATACAAAATCTAAACGCTTAATCGCCATTTTCAAATCTTCATCTTTAATCCGATCGCAAATTTGTCCTAAGCTAATAACATGCTTGACTTGAAAACGCATAGCTGCCCAAGCTAAGAGAGATTCTTTTAACATTAAAGGATCATTACTCCGACATGCTCTTTTTACTGCTTGACGAGAAGCTCTAAGACTCACGATATCAAGCATAACGTCTTTATCACTCAACGCTTTTGGTTTTCTATTTTTTAATAATACAAAAGTCACTATCCATAATAAAAAGAAAATACAGCTTAGGATCCAAGGCAAGTAATTTCTTTTATTTATCACTTCTGTTACTACTTTTGGTTTTGCTGGCGAAATGGTTTGTGAATTATTTGCTGTAGATGGGATTGTATTTGGAGAATTATTTGCTTCACCGCCACCGACTACCGTTAAGGTATAAGCAGGTAAAGTCGCTGTTTGTAATTGGGAAGTTGTCGTATTCCACCAAGATAAAGTAATTGCAGGAATAGTAATATTTCCCGCTTTAGTGGGCACATAGGCAATTTTTTCTATCCGTTTACTGACAATATTGCTTGATGTATTTGATGTTTGTGAAGTAGGTAGATCAGGATAGGTATTCATATTTTCGACTTTCCCCACAGTGATATTAGGTAATTGTGAAGAAGTTAAACCTGTTGCATGTAAAATAATCGTTCTAGTGATGGGTGATCCGACTTTTATTTGTTGAGGATGAGATGACCAGGAATCACTCAAGGTTATATTTTTAGCGGGTAACCAAGTTTTACCATTAAAATTAGCCGGTATTGGTTTCACATTTAAAGTAATAGCAGGCGCAACAGCTGTAAAAGGTTTTAAGCCCGAACTAAAAAACTGAGCATCACTACCAAAAACATTATTATTTGAATTATTTAACATCACTAACATATTACCGTGAAATTCAACCGGTGAAATTTTTAAACTACCACTTTGCTGAGGAAATATCGCATAACGAATTTCTGCCACTTGATAAGTTTTGCCATCAATCGTGGTATTGTAATAAGTAAACTTGCCTAATTGTTTTACTACCGCATTCTCAGCAGCAGGTGGCGTTAAACGCGCGCTTTGCCAATTATTTGCAATTTGGCTTGTGGCAAAGAGTTTTGCAGTATAAATAACTTGGCCTTGAACATAAGGAGATGTTGTTGACACATTTGCTTTCAAAAATAATGATTTATTATCAGCACTCGTTGTTGAATTTGCATTGGTGCTCACTTGAATTATTAATGGTTTAGTTTGTTGATTACCCACTGTGATACTTGGGATTGTTAATTTCCCTAATTTTTTTGCTTCCAATTGCACAACAAAAACAGTCTTTGCTTCTGTGACGCCATTGCTAACATTAATTTGATTCGTTTGTGCTTGGCCTAATATTTCGAAGTAACGATTTAAGGGTGAATAATCAGGACGTGCCTGAGATTGACCTGCTACAGTAATGATGAGATTAAATGTTTCACCCATTTTAATATCACTACGATCTACTTTTGCTAATATATCTGCCGCAAAAATATTGAATGTTAAAAACATTAAACTCATTACACCTATGAATTTCAGAACATATTTCATCACATCATTCCTTTAAGTCATTACATCTGCTTTTGCTGTTGGCGTCGTAAATAATCTCGTAAAAATATTTGTTTTAGTAAACCACCTGGATTATCAGGTACTCGTCTTAACCATTGCTGTCTTGCAAGTTGTTGTTCTTGTTGTTGAACTGTTTCAGGTTTAGGTTGTGATTTTGCCTGCATTTTTTGTTTATTTTTTTCAGCTTGATAATGGGGGCTTTGCTGTGTTGATTGAGATTGATTATTCTGATTTTCATGTTGTTGTTGGGATTGATGATTTTGCGCTTGTTGATCGTGTTTTTGATCAGATGCTTGTTGTTGTTTATTACCATGTTGTTGCTGATGATTATTTTGTTGCTTTGATTTGGCATTTGCACTTTTTTGTTTTTGATTTTTCTTTATTGTTGTTGGGCTAAATCCAACATGGCTTCCCTGCCTCCGAACGAAGGAACCTCTTACGGGTTCCTTCGTTCATTTTTATGATCAAAATGGTAATTTACGTCACCCAGCATGGCTGAGAAAGCCCAGGTGAAGCCTGGTAACGGTCTCCAATACAGGACTCAGGCCGCCTCGGAATGCATCAGGTCAACAC
>CAYGUK010000021.1:0-17695 GCA_964352985.1 uncultured Legionellales bacterium | reverse complement strand
AGTTTGTTGTTTTTGATTTTTCTGGCTATTATTTTGTGTTTGATTACTATGTTTTTGTGGCTCTTGATATGATTTTTGTTGTTGTTTTAATTTTTTTAATAAATCACGATTAAATTTTGCATCTGCATTTCTAGGGTTTAACGCTAAGGCTTTATCATAAGAATTAATCGCTTCATCATAATTTCCCATATAAGCTAACGCATTACCTTGGTTGTAATACCCTCTTGATGATTTATTTTCTGCAAATTTTGCAAATGCAGCTTTATAGTTACCTGCTCGATAATTTGCAACGCCTTGCCAAGAAGGTTTAGTAAATAAATTTGCGGCTTTTTTGGGATTGCCTTTTGCCATTAGTTCCGCGGCCTGTTGATCGGGTCGTAACCACAAATCCATCCAATTAAAAGCAAAGATTGCTTGTAAATAAAATAAGAGACAAAAGCCTAAGACGATACTTGAAAGAGTTTTCATTAGCGTAATACCTCCAGAAGAAATCCACGTCTAAACGCTAATAACGCAATCAATAAACTAATTAAAATAAACCATCGACCTTGATCTTGCCAAACATCTGTCATTTGCTTTGATAATTTTGCTTGTTGATTAAATCTATCACTAATGCTTGGCAATAATAAACTTTCAACATCTCGATCATCATTGGTAAAATTGATATAGCGACCATTGCCCGCTTCTGCCAATCGATTCAACGCATCTACATTTAATCGGGGTAAAATAATATTACCCTTATTATCTGTCACGAAACCACCCTCTGCTTTTTTGATAGGTGCACCTTGCTCAGAACCAATGCCTAATACAGAAGTCGTGATGCCTTGACTTGCTAAATCTCTTGCAACACTCACATCTTGGTTCGTTACATTGGAATCGGTAATTAAAATGATTTGTCCACCACTACTTGCCCCGCCTTGCTGTAATAATTGCTGAGCTTTGAGTAACGCTGCGGAAATATTAGAACCTTGTACTGGCATAATTGAAGTATTAAGCGTTGGAACAAGCAATGAAATAGTATTAGCATCTTTGGTTAAAGGTGATAACACAAAGGGTTCACTGGTAAAAACCACCATCCCAACTCTCGCATCTTTAAGTTGCTTTAAAATATCTAACACTTTATATTTAGCCCGCTGTAAACGAGTTGGCGCAATATCACTAGCATCCATCGATTGCGACATATCTAATACGATCACTTTCGAATTTAACGCTTGATAAACCGCTTGCGGTTGCCGAGACCAAGTTGGACCCGCCATCGCTATTATCGCAAAGAAAAAAGCAACAAAAGCTAATATCCGTGGCCAAATTGTTTTTTCATTTGATCCCGTCGTTAATAAATGCGGTAATAAATGTTTATCACAAACTTTTTGCCAATTGGTTAATGTGTGTGATCGAAAGATTAAAAACCAAAATATAAGCACAAGTGGTATAAATGCCCACAACCAAAATGGTCGGATAAAATGAAAATGCAGGAGTGCGTTTATCATGAAGGTTGCACCTCCTTTTTAGGAAAAGTCCATTGTTTGAAATGCAGTATTTTACTCAGCAAAATCATTAAACTTAAAATAAATGCCGCACCCAAAGGCCAAGGATATAAAGGATGAATAGGTCGATAAGTTGCACTTTCACTATTGATAGGTTCTAGGCGATCAATTTCTTGATAAATGCTTTTTAGTGCTGATGTATTTTTAGCACGAAAAAATTCACCATGTGTAATTTTAGCAATGTCTTTTAATGTTTGTTCATCCAATCCCATGGAAGGATTAATCACTTGAGGACCAAAAAAAGTATCTTCGACTAATCGATCCGCACCGATACCAATGGTATAAATTTTAATATTAAATTTGGCCGCTAATTCTGCCGCTTGATGTGGTGACAACGCCCCCGTATTACTCGCACCATCCGTTAATAAAATTAACACGCGAGAATTTTTTGGATAATCTTGCAAACGTTTAACAGCAAGACCAATCGCATCACCAATGGCTGTCATACCACCAGCTAAACCAATGGTGGAATCTTCTAAAGATTGTTTGACGTTATCTAAATCAAACGTTAAAGGAGTGCGCATATACGCCTTGGTTCCAAATAAAATTAAACCAACTCGATCACCTTCACGTCTTGCAATAAATTCTCCCGCCACTTTTTTAACAACCGCTAAACGATCATAACGTTGCCCCTTCAAGGTAAAATCAGGCAATGACATCGATTGTGATAAATCAATCGCAAGCATAATATTACGACCGCTACGCGGTAACGCCACAGCTTGTCCTAACCATTGTGGACCACTTAACGCAATCACTAATAATGTCCAAATAATATAGGCAAATAACATTTTTACATTAAAACGTCGTTGCTTATATTGACTCATTTTCGCCAAACTACTTATCGCTTTAAAGAAAGGCACTTTTAACGCCACACTCTGTGAACGATTTGCAGGCGGCATCACTTTGCGAAAAATATAAGGCAAAGGTAAAGCTAAAAAAAGCCAAGGGCTAGCAAAATCAATCATGCGTTTCGCTCTATCCAATTTTTCGCCAAGGAAAAAAGTTGATCTGATTCCTTGGGAATGTTTTTCATATACGGTGCGCTAATTAATAATTTTCCGACACCATCACTAAAAGCTGTGGTTTCACCTGTTTCATCTAAAAAGGCCAACCATTTTTGACCATAGAGTCCTGCGACGTTTTGTCTCGGGAAAGAAGCGAGAGCAACACGTCGAATTAATTTTGATAAATCATTTATGGCTCTTTTTGCATGACGTTTATTGGTATAAGCCAATTGCAAATTATTTAAATGCATGAGCGCTTGCCGCCGTGCTCTTGTTTTTTTATATCTCGCAATAATTA
Source organism: uncultured Legionellales bacterium (assembly GCA_964352985.1). Taxonomy (GTDB): domain Bacteria; phylum Pseudomonadota; class Gammaproteobacteria; order JAHCLG01; family JAHCLG01; genus CAYGUK01. The sequence continues at coordinate 14,849 of CAYGUK010000021.1, read as the reverse complement.
AATAAGCGATAAAACCAAACAAGGCTAAAATAATCAACGCCAAGATGAACCAACCGGGTGCGGGTGGCCAATTAGAAATCGGTTGCGGCAAATGAATATCACGTAATTGACTTAATGGGTTGGATGCATTCATAACACACCCTCACGTTGATCAACTTTATCAAAGCGTTTAAATAGTTTCATCATGTCTTGTGCGGTTGAAATATTGAGTAAGGTTATTTTACGTTGGCGACAAATCGTTAATAAGTGATCATGATGTTGTTGAAAATAAGCGCGATAACTATTGCAAAAATCTTTAGCGGTGGTATCTAATACGCTAAACATTTCGCCATCACTTATTGAATATCGATCAGCCGGTGGTGGATCTTTTTCTAGTGGATCATAAATTAAACCCGCAACAATATCATTATGTTGATTAAGATGACTCAAATGCCGCTCGGCTTCTCGATCTAAACTTAAAAAATCACTTAAAATAAAAATTAAACTTCCCGGTCTTGCCACGCGTCGAATTCGTTTAATGGCAGAGGCTAATGCGCCATCATCAATTTTATCTGTGTCAGGAACCTCTTTATTGATTAATTGTTTTAATAAAGATAACACGCCACGCATGCCACTTTGTGGGCGACATTCGTGATATTGTTTCCCACAAAAAATTAATCCACCAATGCGATCACCATTATTGATTCCCGCAAATGCAAGTAAACTTGCAACTTTTGCCGCAACAACAGATTTATAACATTGCTTAGTGCCAAAAAACATGGATGGCCCATAATCAACAACGATAAAAATTGGGCGTTCGCGTTCTTCTTGGAACACTTTGGTGTGAGGTTTTCCCGTACGCGCGGTGACTCGCCAATCCATGTGACGAATATCATCACCGGGTTCATAAATTCTCACTTCAGCAAAATCAATACCGCGCCCGCGTAAACGTGATGTTTGCGCACCAGATAACACAGCTTGTGATTTTGATAAGCTCGATAAATTGATTTGCGCGGCTGCTTGGCGTAAAGCGAGTAATTGATTGAGAGAAACACTAATCCCTTGTTGCGTTGGCTGCTGTTCTATTTCAAGTTTCGTCATAACCTTAATTCCATTTTAAAGATGATTAAGGTACGGCAACTCGATCAAGTAGTGCGGTGATAAATAAATCACTGTCCACCCCTTCTGCTTCTGCTTCATAGGATAAAATAATACGATGACGTAATACGTCATGAGCAATAGCATGAATATCTTCAGGCGAAACATAATCGCGACCATTTAACCAAGCATGTGCTCTCGCACAACGATCAAGTGCTAAGGTAGCACGCGGTGACGCACCAAATCTCACCCATTTTGTTAATTGAGTTCCATAAGCTGCAGGATTTCGTGTGGCGACAACTAATTGCACGATATATTCTTGCAAAGCTTTACTAAGATGTAATTGCAAAATTTCTTCACGGACTTTCAAAATTAATTCTTGTGAAACTTTTGGTGTTTGATTTGATCGATGTTCATATTGATTAATTGCTTCAGCACGATTGAGTTCCAAAATTTTATGTTCATCTTGCGCTTTAGGATAAGAAATTTTCACATACATGAGAAAACGATCTAATTGCGCTTCAGGTAAAGGATAGGTGCCTTCTTGTTCGATGGGATTTTGCGTTGCCATCACGAGAAATAATTCAGGTAACGCATAAGTGACACTGCCTACTGTGACTTGTCTTTCAGCCATCGCTTCTAATAATGCTGATTGCACTTTCGCTGGTGCACGATTAATTTCATCTGCTAATAAAACATGATGAAAAATAGGGCCTTGTTTAAAGGCAAAGGATCCATCTTGTGGACGATAAACTTCTGTTCCCGTTAAATCGGCAGGCAATAAATCGGGTGTGAATTGAATGCGATGAAAATTGGCTTCAATGCAATGTGCTAATTCTTTAATTGCGCGTGTTTTCGCTAAACCTGGCGCACCTTCCACTAATAAGTGACCATCAGCAATTAAGGCAATGAGCAAACGTTCGTTTAATAAATTTTGACCGATGATACGTTGATTTAAATGTTCCGATAATTGTTTGAATGTTTGATAATGTGACGACAATGATAATACGTTTGACTGTTCCATAGTTAATGTCCACCAAGCTCTACAAAATTGGGGCATTTTAGCATGGTTAGTTTTTGGATCCCAGGGTTTGGCGATTTTTGAATTGGGATGCAGTTATATATATTTTTAAGGTACAAGAAGAGGCTGAGCAAACTCGACGGGAGCAGACGAATTTCCTTGGGCTGCTACACTGCAAAGCATTGGATTTTGATTTCGCATTAAAATTTGTAAAAACGATAAACCAATTTGATAGTGCTCTCGAGTTAATTGAAATGTAGATTCATCTTGGCTTAGCGTCGGGGTTTGTTTTAATCGTTTCAGGATTATGGTATCTGAAGACATTGCGCGAAGGGGTCTCACTTTTGCGCCTACTTGAGTATGCTTAACTGGCGGAACTAATTGAGATTCTTCAGCCTCTTTTTTCATTTCCGGTTCACTTTTAACTTGCTCTAGCGAACAAGTTAAGGCCACTGGATCTGCTACAACCACATGATCTTTCGTTCCTTCATCAGCATGTATGTTTGGTAAAGTGATTGCTCTAGCGCGTGTTTGAACTTCCACAGTTGAAGAACAAGATTGTTCTATCGCACCAACTTCTTCCACTAAATCTTTTTTTACTTGCGCTTTTATTTTTTTACGTTTGAAAAACCCTGTGCTATTTTTCATTTTATCAAGTTTTGCCATCTCTGCTGAATAGGCCCACATCAATGATTCAGGTCCTGAGTTATGACTATCAAATTTACCCCCACCTATACCACAATTATCGATATGATGTTCTCGCATCGGACCATGCGCGACTTTTTTGCTATGACGATTCCATTCTTTATCACCATAACATTTACCAAGATACAACCCCTCATCACTTAACTCAAGAGTAAACCTATTACTCAACATGGCTTGTAAAAGTTTCTTTGCTCTATCGTTATTACTTTTACAAGTTAAAGTAGTATCAAAATCCAAAAGACTATATAAATTTTGAATAAGACTTTGCATGCGGAAATTTTTTGATTTGCCAAATAGTGTTTTTTTCCAGCCAGATTCATAGTATAAATCTTGGATATCGGCATAGATGCCTAGGATGTTGTAATAAGCTAATAAATTAGCTTTTACTTCGGTATCCTGAGGATTATCCGTCAAATATTGTTGTATATTAGCGATTAACTCTTTTCTGATTTTTTTTATTTCTTTCTTACTTTTTTTCCATTGTGCTCGTCTAATTTGTTTTAGTTTTTCATGATCTTTATAAAGGTCATTTTTTGTTTTTTTAATTTCGTCCTGAAGCCTTTCAACTTCCTCCTTTTTTTTATTTAGGTCTTCAAAATATACATCTGACTTTGGTTGTCCATTTGATTCCCAAGTTTTATATAATCGACTATATTCCCCAAGTAATTCTTCTAATTTAGTATGTGTCGTAATTAAAGCTTGTTTTTTGTCATCAATTGATTTTTGTAGTTCAATTAGCTTCTTTTCGTATTTTGAATTTAAGTCCATTAATAATTGTCGGAGCGCATTGAAATTTTTAACAAAAACCTCAGGTAAATCTGAATCTTGAAAATTCTTATCAAGAAAACTTTGCACATCATCATGCAATTCATTCATTGCTCGACAATTTTGTTTATTTTGATGAGCTGTCGTAGAATTTCTAAACCAATTCACGCCATAGCAAGACATGCGTGATTTATATTTAACGCTAAGATCTGTTTTTTCTCCGCCTTTTCCATCCCACACTGAAAGCCCAGTGACTTCTCTTCCATTAAATAAATCTAAAACACCTAATGTATATTCAAACTGTTCTTTTTGAAATTCCTTGCTAGAAAACCATTGACCGGGTGTCACCACATGCATGAACGCTTCGCCTAACTCAGGAGGATGGTCGGGTAAATAGTGTTCGACATAGAGCTCCATTAATTGATTTCGATCAGTAGGCAGAGGCATAGTAAACGGTTTATCAACTCTTTCATCCCATAATTTTTGTAATTGATCAATTAAATTTTCATTTGATAACGCATTCAACCGCTTTTGCAGAATTGCTTGTACCATTTCACGTTGAGTCCGCATGGCCGTAGCTGCAAGCTCAATCGCCAGAAAAGGATTGCTTTTAATTTTCTTTAAATCTTCATAAGGGATCCGACCACCACTTGGTCCTGAAAAAGAATCATAATGAATTTTTACAACAGGTGACTGTTCATCAGCGGAATCATCAATCGTCCCTGAGATAACATGGACAAAACTTGATAATCCCTGCACATTATCTTTTTTATTATGACTCGTTAATGCGTGATCACGGTAAACTTGCTCGTCACTTAACCCCAAGTGTGCCGCTTGTTCTTTGGTATATCGCCCGGCTGGCTCATAAACAATAAAGCAGTATTTTTTTGCTACTTCATCATACCAAATATTAACGGTGGCTTCTCGCCCTAAACTTCTAAGAACGTGAGCCTGTAAATCTAATTCTTTTGCAGAAATTTCAGTTATTTGACACATTTCATTGGTAAAGTCACATAATATTTCTTTCGCACGTTTATGATTACGAACAAACGCTTTATTCATAGGATGTGATTTTGGTAAGTCAATATTCGCTGTCGTTGAACCTTTCCATTCGCCAGAATCTGCTTCAAATTTTGAACGATATTTTTTCACTCTTTTTTCTAAGAGCATGATTTTGGCCTGATAATTAAATAACGCCTTTTTTATTTCTGCTAGTTCTTTTGAGTCTGGATTAGCTTTACAAGCCATTTCAATTAATTGTAGGTCAAGTGGATTTTTTAATATTTTTATCAAAAAATATATTTTTGGATTTCCCATTAATTCGATAAAGGCTGCTCTATTTTCAGCATCATTGATGATTTTAATATAATGATCATCGATAGTTGGTGAAAAATCAGCAAGTGATAATTCTTTATTTTTTGCTGAAGCCAATAAACATTCAGAGTAAAGCCTATCTAAATCAGCTAATGGTAAACTATAGATTAAATTTTTTATGATTGGACGTTGCTGAAATATTCCATTTGTATTTCCTAAAAATACAGAGTCCAGTAATTCTGCTCTTAGTTCATAATGTTCTTGATTAATTTGTTGCAAACTTGCCTGATACAAATGAGAAATAAAACGTTGCCCTTCAACTAAGACATCAGGATTTCCATTTAATTCTGTTTGCATCAGGTGTTGAAATGTAAACCTGAACACATCTAATTCTTCTCGCCATTGTTCACGCACTTTTTCAGCAATGCATTCATCAAATATTTCAATGCCTCCTACCTGACCAGTTCTAATCAGCATTAAATTGGTATCATTTGTTAGTACATAAATAAATCGATTAATAAAATCTGAACTTAAGATGGAACGAATTCTTTTTAATTCTGAATCCAAAAGTGTAGACTGTTTTGTAGAAGAAAATTTCATTTCAAAAAAAGCACGGAAATATTTTTCAAAGAAATCCCAAAAAAATGCCTTTATTCCCTCATCTGATTTATCTTGCAATGCAGCCCATTTACGTTTTAACTCACTAATAATATCATTCCGTTTAAAACGAATAGGTAATCGATAACCTGATAATACGACTTGTTCCGTCCCAATATAACCGGTAGATGAAGAGACTAATTCTGAGGGCGATTTGAATCGTTGTTGCCAAACTGTGGTGACGAGCGATTGTGGGGTGTGGGTTGAGCCAAACATAACGTTGCTCCTTTTAACATGTGATTTTTTTTATTTTTTTAGCACAAGTTAATTATTTTTATCCCTACTGACTTATTACATATCCGTAATGACTTTTATACTTAATTCATTATAAACGCTTGGTTTAAAATATAATATAGGACTTTTATCAATAAATACTATTAATAAGAATGGTGCTAATTTTTTCTAACACTTAAATAAATAGTAACTTATTGATTTTAACAATCAGAAACAAGCATATTGTCTATACTATTAAGTAATTTAGATTACTAGGGACCCTCATTATGCTTCTTAAGAAACTCATTTTTTTCAGCATGTTAGCCTTTTATCAACCAATTTGTTTAGCAAATGTGTATATCGCAGAGAGAAATCGTCCAATTGATGATCTATCACGGCAATTAACCCAATTACATCAATATAACGCGAGCTTAGGTCCAAATCATTGGCTACCTGTCTCAAATTGCCAGCATTCAAATCGCCTATTTACGACTCTTACTCATTCTCGCGATCCTTTACCCCGAGGGTATTATATTGATAGTCGAAATATTTCGACGAGTGGTCAGCAAGTAAGATGTGTGGTTCGTCATCAAAAAAGTGGCGCAATTGCGAGCTTTCACGCGATTGGAACGAAAACAATTTACGAAGATTGAAATCAATATTTGAAAAACAGCATGAAAGTAGGCTAGAATCATATTATGTATGATTTTATTTTTATCTTGGAATAATGACTAAACAACATCCACTTATTTATCTTAAGCAATCAAGTATTCATAATTATGGTCTTTATGCGAATTGTGATATCAGTATTGAAACTCCTATTACTGAATATACGGGCAATAGAATTAGCCACAAACAGGCTGATAAAATTGCCGAAGAAAATGATAATAAATGCATTTACCTTTTCACGCTTAATCAAAAAATTGTCCTCGATGGGGACACCGATGACAATTTGGCAAAATACATTAATCATTCTTGTGAACCCAATTGTTATGCCTGCATTGTTGATGAAAAAACAATTTGGATTTATGCAAAACGCGACATTAAACAACACGAAGAATTAAGTTACGACTATGGTTTTCATCGCTTTGGTTGGGATACCCGCCCTTGTTTATGTAATACAAAAAGTTGTTTTGGTTTTATTGTTGGCAAAAAGCATCGAGCAGCAATTAAACGCACTAAGCGTTATCAATTAATAAATGCTTAGCTGAAAATATATTTATTATGCTTTAACTTTTTTTGCAACTAATTCTTAATTTTGACGTCTGAGATTTTTCCAATAGTTCCTTTTCAAGTTTTGTTAATGTATCTAGGAACTTATTTAATTTTAATACATGGTTGCACTCTTGTTGAAGCAAAACTATATTATGCGATTTACATTTTAGAGAAATTAAAAAATTAAACGAATCTATTAATTCCTTGGTTGCCAACTTTCGCTCTTCAATAAATTTGAAACTTATCTTTGCATCTTGTTTGGCTAGTGCTTTTTCTAAAGCCTCTTTATCAAATAAATAACAGGCTAATTCAATTTCGACTGAAGCCCCGAATTCGCAAATTTTCATTTTTCACCTATATTTTTATTATATTATTCTTGGAATATCAGTAACTATTCAGCATAAATGCAAAATAGCTAAGAAAGTTATACCCTTTTTAATAATTCTTGACGAGTTTCATCATCAACAAAAGCGGCATTGAGCGCATTACGTGTAATATCTTTTAACTCTTCATCAGTTAATTGAAAGTGTTTTTGCGCATTATCATATTCTTTCCCAAGTGTTGTCGCAAAATACGGAGGGTCATCTGAATTTAAAGTTACTTTCACACCCGCATCACGCAATAATAAAAATGGATGTTGCTCATAATTAGGATAAACACCTAAAGAAATATTACTTCCTGGCGCGCATTCTAAAGTAATATCTTTTTGAATAATTTCTGCAATTAATTTTTCATCTTCTATCGCACGCACACCATGACCAATTCTTTTGAGCGGTAAATAGTTAACAGCATCCCATAAACCATCATTAGGACCACACCATTCACCCGCATGACAAGTACAACTTAATCCTGCTTCATGCGCAATATGAAATGTTTTGGCAAATTGTTTTGGTGGAAAATTTATTTCATCGCCCCCTAAACCAAAACCAGTGACTAAAGGATGCGGATTTGCCGCCGCTAATTTAGCAACAGCTTCACATTTTTCGACACCGTAATGTCTTACGGCTGAAATAAAAATACGAGACTCGATTTGATGATCGCGTTTCGCATCTTCCATTCCACTGATAACGCCTTCGAGCATTTCTTGATAACTCATTCCAGCAAGCGCTGCATGATCGGGCGATGGCATTACTTCAACATAGATAGCACCTTCTTGCGCTGAACGAGCAAGATATTCATAAGTGACAATTTTATAATCTTCACCTGAACGTATCACCTGACTTGCCGTTTCATAAACATGCAAAAAATCAAGAAAGTCTTTCCAATAAAAAGTCTCGTCATTGGCAAAAATATTTTCGGGCAAATCCACACCATTTTTTAATGCCAAGCGTTTTACCAAACTTGGAAATACCGCCCCTTCTAAATGAACATGCAACTCGGCTTTCGCTATCAATCGTTTATCCTCTAAAATTTGTTATATCATTTTCACACTTAAACATTGCCAAGTTTACGCCTGGCATATTAATTAGAAACGGGTTAACTCAAAAGGTCAAGTCTCACTGTTTTCCGGCAATATATTGTGCCTATGAAAAAATCGATTTATTCGTCCGCCATTTCTAATTTCAATGTGTTAAATAACTTATTCCAACTTAAATAGCGCTTAAGCAGTGGTGTGCTATATTTTTTTAATATGATAGAAATATCTCTCAACTGGATAAGATTTCGTTTAAAGTCTTAATTTATGAAAACCCATCAACAAGCTATTTCAACAATAATAATTCTATTTGCTTGCGAAGGTTTACGTAATAAAAAATTAATTTCAGCAGAATGCACTGATTAACTCATCAACGCACAATTGAATCTGACTTTAATAAAATAGTGCAAGCTTATTCTTCAGGAACCGCTTGGCAAAATGTCTCTTTGATAAGCCAGGCCGCTACAAGCGCGACAATAAAAGCAATAGGGAACACTAACATTGGTAAACTAAAATCATGGGATGAGTATATTCTCACACCATGAGCAATACGGCCATGCCAATCAAGATCCATTAATTTTCCAAAAATAGGCTGAAATACAGCATAACCACCCAAAATCAACATTGAAGCAATACTCATGCAAGTACCTGTTAAATAGCTCGGATTACTTTCAGCAATAAGTGGATAAGCTAAAATTTGGCAACTTGTGACAACACCTAAGATAAAAAATAAAATCATATAACTTATATAAGATTGTACAGGTAAATAAATTACAAAAAACATTAATACTAATGAAATTGCGCCCCCCACTAACATCGGTAATTTACGACGTAAAATTTTATCGGATATTTCACCAATTATTGGGCCACCCACAATGGTACCCACAAATAACATCATTGTTGCTAATGAAGCATGCTCTAAACTAATACCTTTGGCATAGCGTAAATAAGGAATCCCCCAAAGAGAACCTAATAATGCAATGGGTAAGTTAAATAAACTCGTGTAAAGTCCACCTAAATAATTTTGTCGATTAGAAAAAGCTAATTTAATGCTTCGCCAAAATCCAATTTCATGCAAAACTTCATGGGCATGTTCGTAATGGGATTTTTCGCGCTTAGGGAAATCACGAACTATCGCAATGATAATTGAAATAATAACAATACCCATCGCACTATCAATCATTAAGGCGTGACGCCATCCCACTGCTTGCACTAAATAAGTTAAAGGAGCTTGCGCAAGCGCGCCTCCTGACATGCCTAAGGTCACAATAATACCGGTTGCTAACGCCATATGTTTTGGTGGAAACCAACGCGAAGCTAAACGGATACAGCTTAAAAAGCAAAATGAACCACCGATACCCGTCATAAAGCGACATAACTTAGCAACCCAAACTACTTCCGCATTTGCAAAAGCAAACGTTGCGCCAGCACAAATCATCATCGCTATAATAATAATTTTCTTGGTGGAAAATCGATCGAGTAAAATACCGGCTGGAAATAAAAAGAGTAAATTTGCATAAGCATAATAAGCAGCGATTCGACCCAACTCAGTTGCATTTAATCCGAACTGTGCTCTAAGCGGTAAATCAATCGCATTAAATAAGTTTAGTTGCATAAATTCGTAAAGAAAAAATAATGAAGCTGAGACTAAAACGATCCAAGGGTACAATTGAAAACTTTCCAATTCATCTGTTTCACTTCTAGCCTGGCTACCAATTACCGTGTGCATGGCATTCTCCTTGGGAAAAAGTATTGAATAGGATACAAAAACCTTGAAAGGCTAAGAAATTGAATTGATCGTTATGTAATGTCACTATTTTTTATTACAACCCATCCTCGCTCGCTGGCGTATTGTAGCCAAACTACCAGGTAATTCGCAAGCTTTTTTGAGGATATATAATACGAACTAATTACCAGGATTTTTCACAATACTTCACATAATTCATCAGATTGTTTATTTGAAAAAACTTTCACAGGTGGTTTTCCAATTTTAAAGCACTTACGACAAGTGGCGATATAACGATCGTTCCCACCTATTTCAATTTGCTTACCTGTTTTGACGGTATTTCCTTGTTCATCGATTCGCATATTCATCGTGGCTTTGCGCCCACAATAACAAATCGTTTTAATTTCAACGATTTCTTCTGCTAAACCTAATAAATATAAACTTCCCTCAAAGACATTCGCTTGAAAATCTGTTCGTAACCCATAAGCTAATACTGGAATATTTAATTTATCAGCAATGTCTGTTAATTGATAAACTTGGGCTCGTTTTAAAAATTGGGCTTCATCTACTAATATACATGATAACTTTGGTTGAGTGAGTTTTGCATCTTTGACATAGTTAAATAAATTCGTTTCCGCTTCAAACGTGACAGCATCAGAACTTAAACCAATTCTAGAATGAATTTCGCCAACGGAATATCGTGTATCAATAACAGGTATAAATAAAATGGTATCCATTCCTCTTTCACGATAGTTATAACTAGACTGTAGTAAAGTTGTTGATTTTCCGGCATTCATCGCCGAATAATAAAAATATAGTTTCGCCACGTCGTATTCCTTCCCTCTTACGACGAACAATCATACTGAAATCTTAAGAATTGCGCTATGAAAAATTGAGTCGACACTAAAAGCTAGGTAAAATACCGCTTTATACCAAAGAGAATCAAGAAGTTGCGAATAATCTATAGCTTTGTCCTTTATTTATTAACGCCTTATGCTGTTGTGCGTTTGTTTTGGCGCTCGCGACGATTAACCGCGTATCGATTTAGAATTCGCGAACGTTTCGCCCATTTTCAATTTAAATTACAAAAGCCGAGCATCTGGGTTCATGCCGTATCGGTGGGTGAAGTCATTGTTGCTGTTCCATTGATCAAACGCTTAAAGCAGGTGCATCCTGAATGTGCGATTATCGTTACCACAACAACTCCGACAGGCAGTGAACAGGTCAAAACACATTTCAAAGATTTTTCGACTGAAGATATTTTTCATATTTATGCGCCTTATGATTTACCCCACGTTGTTAAACGTTTTTTAAATCGAGTTAAACCACGCATCGCGATTATGATGGAAACAGAATTATGGCCTAATATTTTATATCAATGCCACAAAAAACATATTCCTGTTTTTATTGCCAATGCCAGACTCTCCGCTCGTTCTGCTAAAAATTATGGGCGTCTACCTCATCTCATGCGCTCAATGCTCGCGAATATCACCACGGTGATCGCCCAAAATAAAAATGATGCAAAACGTTATATCAATTTAGGCCTAGATAAAAATAAAGTCATTATTAGTGGTAGTATGAAATTTGATTTGCAACTTCCGGCCAGTGTGTTTGAAACATCAGAATTATTACGCCAACAATGGGGAATTGATCGTCCTGTTTGGATTTGCGCGAGCACACATGAAGGTGAAGAAGAATTAATTTTATCTGCCTTTGCCACCATTAAAAAAACCATTCCTAATATTTTACTCGTCTTAGTGCCAAGACATCCCGACCGATTTGAAAAAGTCACGCAACTGGTGCAAAAAAAAGGCTATCAAACAATTCAACGCAGTGATAATAAACCCTGCCAAGCTACAACCGATGTTTTTATTGGTAATACCATGGGTGAGCTTACTTTATTCTATGCAGCAAGTGATGTTGCCTTTGTGGGTGGCTCTTTAGTTGAAACTGGCGGCCATAATTTATTAGAACCTGCAGCACTTGGGATCCCCATTGTCACCGGACCTTATATGTTTAACTTTAATGAAATAAACGAATTACTAAAACAAGCAGGCAGTGTTGTGCAAATTAATCATGTCGATCAATTAGCGCCTACGGTAATAAATTATTTTAACGATGCAAAAGGTCGCACTGAAGCAGGTGAAAAAGGTCGACAAGTTGTGCTCAAAAATCGTGGTGCGCTTGATAAGCATGTTGAAATTTTACAACAATGTTTATTCGATCTTCCTCAAAGCAGATAAAAATTATTTTACTTCTAATTAAATTTCTTATAGCAAAAATAAAGTGAACTCTAATTTAGAGTTCACTTTATTAAAACAGTGCAATCTGATTTAGCCTGCAAATTGAATGATAGCCGCACCGTAAGTCCAGTCTAAATCAGTTTGAGCGATACTTGATTTTGCATCAATTTGTTGTGTTGATGGATTAAATTGATAAGTATCTAAAAGTTCAGCAATGAATTCGCCATTAAAACAATATTGCCATTTATAATCATCTTTAGGATATGTTTTTTCAAACCATACCCAATCATGTTGACTACAAATTGAATCAATATCATTTTCTAAAGTAGCGGGAACTAAATGAGCTTTATCTAAACCGACAAATTGCGCAATATAATAATAACCTGACATGGCAACAAAAGGCATGGTGCTATTTGGTTTTGGCACAATACTTGATACATTATCAGATTGTAATAAATTATCGATATCGGTTTTACATGTTTTAGCATCAAACGCGCCGGTTTGACCACTTGCCATAGGATAACCTTTTGGGAAACAAGCTGGCACATCGACTGTGCCACGAGCAACATCTTGCCCTAAACCAAGAAAACTATGTGAAAATAATTCATACTGATGAGAACCAATATTAAGAAAATAAATATCTTTACTGCTGGGTGCCGTTTCTGCAGGAAAAGTCATTTCAGTTGAGGCACCGCCCATATCCATGGCACCAATCAAAGTTTTATTTTGCATATCACCTGATAAATCATTTACAGTGACAAAACCATAAACTCCTTCCATTTGACCTGTTATCGTGCCCACGTATTTAATTTGAAATCCACTTTTTTCCAATATGGTTTTAACATTATCATAAATTTTTTGTTGCTCATCTTGCGGTAATTCACGCATGCCTGCCGTTGCCATTAATGATAGTGTTGTATCACCAATTTGGCCTTTAGCATTTGTGATTGTGTTTTCGGCAAAGGTGAGTAAAGGTTGAAGAGGTTTACCTGCATCTTGTGGATCGTTTGCATAACTTGATAAACCGGGTTTAATTTTTTGATTACCTAGTTCTTTAATAACAGGAATGCCATCTTTATCGCCAACCTGTTGAAATACATGAATTCTAGATCCAGAACTACCCGCATCAATAATAACTTTAAATTGGCTCCCCGCAAAAACAACTGAAGAAAAAACAACTAGTGAACTTGCAATTAAACTTTTTTTCAACATGATAATCCCCGAACAATTAATTTTGCCCGAGTATAAGGGTATTCACCAGTTTCTTCAATTCAAGAATTTATGTCGAAAAATATCTTAATCGAATGTTCAATTTTTTGTAAGTGACTAAACCAGGCAAAATGTGAATCACCTTCAATGGCTTCAATTTTAATATTATCGCGCTGATATTCTTTATGTTGTAAAAATAGATTAATCGGCGTTAATTGATCATGACAGCCAATAATTAATGTTGGCACGCTTGGGATCCAAGTAGGATTAAAATGCGGATGAAAAAAATTCTCAGCCCATTGATATGCTCGATTATTGTAAGATAATTGCTGTAAAAATTTTTTCCCTTTTTCATACTCATTTTCGGCAAAGAAAACAGGGTAGCATTCTAAACAAAATTCACGATATGTTTGATTATTTTGCATTTGAATATACGCATCGTATTTTTCGTAAAATGCATCATCCATATCATTAAACATTAATTGTTTTTGCCAAGATTGATCTGGCGCACTGTTAATTAATACTAGGCCTTGAATTAAATCATCAAGTTGATTAATGGTTAATGCTAACATGCCAGCAAAAGAATGCGCGATGAGATACACTTCTTTAAATTGTTGGCACGCTTCGATAACGGCTTGCTGCCATCTTTCGAGTGTAATCGAATCATCATCCAGTAAATTATCGCCATCATTTGGAAAATCAACATTCCATAATGTCCCAGGCAAATTGATTTTATCTGATAAGCCTTGAAGCGATGCCGATCCTAAACCTGGTCCACCTGGTAAAAACAACCAGTTTGGCGAAACATCACGAGATTGGATTTTTAATAATCTTGCACCATGTTGCGTTAACATTTCATTGATCCTTTTTTACAAACACTATTTTTCTCCATAATGTTGTAATGAATAAAAATAAACTACGGTTTTTTATCAAACCAAGGCCGAGCAATTTCAAATTGTCTAGCTAATTGCAATAATAAATCTTCTCGTCCAAATGCTGCCATAAAATGTGTCCCAATAGGTAAATTATCTTTAGACCAATAAAGTGGGACTGACATGGCAGGATTGCCTGTATCATTTGCCATATTTAAAGTTGGTGCAAATTGATATAAATTATCGAGATAATATTGTTCAGGATCATCACCTTCATTAAATTGAAATTCGCCAACTTTGATTTGTTGTCGCAACGTTGAAGGTGTAACAAATAAATCAAAATGTTGAAAAAATTCTGCGGCAAACCGTGATTGTTCATGAAGAGTATCGAGTGCGTTCGCATAATCTGCTGCAGAAT